>CAZIVK010000179.1:0-4147 GCA_964542515.1 uncultured Oscillospiraceae bacterium
CAAACCAAACTTTACACCCGGAACAGTAACTAGTATGGGCGGAAGGGTGCTCTCCACAATTGAGAGCACAAGGGCAAAGGCAAACAGCAGGGCTGTCAGTACGAGGGCATGGATTTTTTTTGAGTTTTCATTCATATTCATAGCATACCCACTAATAGCCTATGATAAGGTCCGGGTCTCCGGAGTTTGCTTTACCTGCCGGGACAATTTTTACCAGAACACCGTTTGGGATACATGCTGCACTCTCACCAACTCTGCTAAGGTTCCCAGAATTTATGCAGATCTTGTCAGGACAGTCAGACTCCTCAAAAGCTATAGTTCCGTCCGCGTGAAGATGTATAAGTACTGCGGGTGCCTGTGGGACGGTTATTTCTACGTCCCTGCCGGGAGTAAGCGGTATGGAATCAATTAGCTCTGAGTAGTAGTAGATTTCTGCTTTTGCTGGGATAGAATTTGTAACAAACTTATATGCAAACAGCATAATAACTGCAATACATGCGATTGCTGTAATAATATAGAGATCTGTCTTTTTAAAGAACTTCAAATTGCGTCTCCAGTTTAAAGTATTCCTGCAACAAAAATCAGGGCTGTGTTACTTCCCATTATAACCACATAATTCTTTATTGCTGTGATAAAGGTCACGCTCTTCTCCTGTTTTTTGGAAAAAATATTTAAGTTCCTCTGTACAGGGATTATTGTCAGCAAAGCTAGAAGGCTGATTGGTGAAAGTATTTTAAGAACTACCATTACAATGACAGCGACGTATGTGGAGTAGTACAGCAGTGCAAACAGTAGCAGAGCGCGCTCTTTCAGGAAAAATGCTAATGTAAAGCGGCCAACAGCTACGTCCTTCTCCACATCACAGATATTGTTTGCAAGCATGATGTTGGCTGTAGTAGCAAAAGGTATCACAGAAAGAAGCAACAGCGTGAGCATGGGAAAGGTGTTGATTTCCAACAAAATCCTCTGCCAGGTCAAGTTAAGAGAGACAAAATGTCCGTTCGGCATGTTTATATACAATAACAGGAAAGGTATCAGGACTCCGTAGAAGAATCCGGAGAACACTTCTCCCAGGGGTTGACGGGATATAGGAACCGGTCCGTAGGTGTAAAAAACACCGCACAGAAAGCAAAGTCCGCCCACCAAAAGAACAACTACATCAGTAATCCATGCAAGGTAAAGACCTAGTAATGCACTGACAAAAAACATAACCAAAATAATAGTGAGCGAAGTGCCCCGTTTAAACTGTAGGACTTGGTCGTTGGTTTTTGTGTCTATATAGTTGTTGATAGCGGTGGTTGTCAGGTCAAAAATAAACATTGAGAGAAAAAACACGATGCTAGCAAGTATGTTGATTTGTACATCCACATAAAACAGGTAGGCAAACGTCATCAGAAAAGCAAAAAGGCTTGTGATCTTAGTTTTTATTTCGACGTAATCAAGAAACCTGCTTATCATGACTCCACCCCGAGCTTTGTTCCATAAAAGGCCTTGTTCAAAACAGCCATGATGTTAGCCCTTTTTTCATGGGTGATATCAAGCTCCTCCAAAATTGTAACTGCCTTTTTGTAGTACTTTTTTGAAACGGATTTTGCCGAGCTGAGTCCACCGGTTTTAACTACGGCTTTTGCAATTTCTTCACCGGTGATGGTGCGTGCTTCCGACCGCTTTCTGAGGTCTTCAGACTGTTTCATTGCGAGGATCAGCGGGAGGGTTATTACACCCTGCTCAAAGTCAGAGCGCACGGGCTTCTTAGCAACTTCCACGGTCTCCTCAAAGTCTATGAAGTCGTCAGTCAGTTGGAATATCATGCCGATGTAATGACCAAGGCGCCTGTACTTTTCAAGGGCTTCCTTTTCCGCTCCGGCAATTACCGCTCCCGCATAGAAGGAGCCTGCAAAGAGAGCTGCTGTTTTGCCGGATATGATTTTCATATAGGCGTATACAGAAAGTGCAAGGTTGAAGTTATTAATGTGCTGAGAGAGTTCTCCCATACATACCTTTGCAATGAAGTTTGGGATGTCTATTTTGATGTATGCGTCCTTGTTGGACACGGACGCAGCCAGCTGTAGCGATACGCTAAAGAGGTAGTCCCCACATATAACAGCGGTCTTTTTACCGTATTTCTTTTGAAGGGTGACCTTTCCGCGCCTGAGGTCTGCATTATCTATTATGTCATCATGGACAAGAGTTGCGAGGTGAAGAAGCTCTACAGCTGCAGCAACTTTCACGGCATCCTCATGGATAAGTCCGTGTTCATCCGATGCACATATCAAGAGAGATACTGCACGGATCATCTTACCCTGCGACTTATTTAGGTGCTCGGTGTACCTGCGGACAATCCTTGGTGAAGTGGACAGAAGTCTGTCCACTTCACCAACAACTTTTTGAGTTGCGATATCCATGGTAAGTGTTGGCACCGTTTCTTGTTTTTCATCAGTAGTATTAATCATTGTAGATGTATAATTTCCTTACCAATGGTAGTTTTCTCCAAAGCCTCTTGAGCCTTGGCATAGCGTAGTAGTCCAAGCCGAGTGTTCTGCCACCGCCTATGAGAACTGCAACTGCTGCAAAGATCATCCAGAAGGTACCAAGGTACAGTCCAGTTGTGCAAACAAACATAAACTGAAGCACTATTGAGAATGCAGATGAAGGTGTTGTGAAGAGACCGCCTATTAGAGCAAGTCCTATTAGGATTTCTGCTACAACTATAAAGCCCTGCATGAATAGCTGAACTCCATCATACGGTATGATCAGTGTGTCTATGAACCAATCCATTAAAGGCACGTCCAGCTTAAAGGCGTAGTCAGCGAGAGTTGAGCTGGCAATATCTTTTCCGCTTACAAAGATGGCTCTAAAAAGCCCAAGGAAGTTGATATTAAATATTTCAGTTCCAGCTGAAGCAACTACTCCTGAGGCTGTAGTAACTGCGTCCGCTGCTGCGCCGGTTGCGGCACTGGCTGCGTCACCTGTAGCTGCGGCTGCGGCGTCAGCCACACCCAGAATTCCGTCATACCAAGCTTTTGCGCCGCCAAAGAAGCCTTCAAGCTTTGGTGATTTAAACCAGCCCTCTGTGGCCTTAATGATGCCCTCAAAGAGCCAGACACAACCCAGCCACACGCGCAGTGGCATAAGCAGGAAACTAGGTGTTTTGTTTGAAAGGTGTCCACCTACGAAACTTCTGTTGTTACGTATTGTGAAGAACTCGTGGTACATATAGCTGAAAACTTTGTTCCAACCGAGTACCTGTATGAAGTAGATGATGTTTATAAAGTGCTTTGAAAGCATGGCCAAAAATGAAGGTAAGCTAAACAAGCGGTTTGGTAGGCCTACGTTTGCAACGCCGTAACGGCCGCCTATACAGACCATAACTCCGTGGAAGGATGGCTTGTACTCCTCCATTTCACCGCTGCCTGTGATAGATGCCACAATGTTGTTTGCTATAGTACCAGCGCAGTGCTCACAGTTTTCAACCATCTGAGGGACTGGATCCTTTTCACCCTCAGGGATATAGAACATGTTGTCACCGGCAATATACACGCTGTCATTGTCAAGTGAACGGAGATATGGGTCTGTCTTTATGCGTCCGCGCTGTGCAGATTGGAGCTTGTCTGCTGCTTGACATGTTATGTCAGAGCTCTGAATGCCTGCAGTCCAAATAACTGTGGATGTATTAAAGCGTTCACAATAGTCAGCTTCTTTAATTTCAATGAAGTCCTTACCTATTGCACAGACCGATTTGCCTAAAATAACTGTTACACCCATTTTAGTTAGGCGGCGCTCAGCTTTAGCTGAAAGCTTTTCCGGAAGTATAGGAATGACACGTGACAGAGTATCAACGTTTACAATGGTGACATCATTTCTATCTATTTCAAACTTTTCACATAGGAATGGTACGTATTCTGCCAACTCTCCGGCCATTTCTACTCCGGTAAAGCCTGCACCTACTATATAGTATGTGAGAAGTCTTTTACGCTCCTGGGGGTCCGGCTCACGGGATGCTTTTCTGAATGTCTCCAGAATGTGCTCCCTAAGCATGACAGCGTCCTCATATGACCAGAGTTTAAAAGAAAACTCTTCCGCCCCGGGAACGCCAAAAAAGGTGGGTTTTGAGCCGGCTGAAAGTACTAAATAGTCATATTCGTAC
>CAZIVK010000180.1:0-4126 GCA_964542515.1 uncultured Oscillospiraceae bacterium
AGAACACGAAACCACCCTCCATCAAATGCCCAAAGGTGTATGGGGAGGCCTGGCAGTAGACAAAACCGGTAGGGTATCCAAGTACATAGAGCTCACAAAATACACCGGCATCACAAGACAGAGCTTCAGAAACAACAACTCCATAGCAGTAGGTGGTATATACACAAACATCTCTAAGGACGTACAGGTCTACCTAAACGCTACCGGCTCTTACCTCAACTCCGCAAAATTCACCACCCTCGAAGAACTCATCATAGACGCAAGAGCTTTTGGTTCAGCCTTCGAGGTTTATACAGACAAAGCACCCTCGGACGGTGGCAGCATCCGCGTAATTATAGTGAAATAATAACAACATAACATTAAAAACAGGCTACATATAAATGTGCAGCCTGTTTTTGTTATATTGATAAAATGAAACATAAGGT
This sequence comes from uncultured Oscillospiraceae bacterium, assembly GCA_964542515.1. Classification (GTDB taxonomy): domain Bacteria; phylum Bacillota; class Clostridia; order Oscillospirales; family JAAYOS01; genus CAZIVK01. Next base: position 426 of record CAZIVK010000180.1, read on the forward strand.
CTTTATACACATGTCTTTATGAGTAAAATGTTTTAACTACAGGTTGCCGAATAGGTCAACTAGTTTGTGGTCTTCGATGACTCTGCTGCTTATAGTGTCGGAATTTTCAAGCATTGAAGCAATCTTATCGTCCACTGATTTTTGAATGAGGTTGGTCATATCTATGTTTCGCATTGCAAAAAAGAGAAGTGGATCGCTATCGAGTCTGTTTCCAATGCCATAAAGGACGGCAGCAACATGCTTACACATATAGGCCCAGTCAGGGCAACTGCAGTTAAAATGTATCTCTTTGGGATTAGGGAAAAGTCCTCCCCGAGTTTTGATAAAGAATTCCTTTAGTTCGGCAGGAAATGCGCCTTCCACCAGAGCTTCAAGGTTCTCAATGCGGCGGTTACAAACCTTAATTATATCGATGTAGGTCTTTTCAGGTAGTGGGTCGATATGAATTTCAACTTTGTAGGGGGTCTTTCGGGATCCCTGAACCTTCGCATTTATCGTATTGCGGTCAATTTCCAAATCTATTACTGTACCCGATCGTACGTATCTTTTACCTCTCCCGATTCGGCTGGAGTAATCGGCGTAACGCTCAAGATTATTACACCACTCTATGCCCCACCATGTTTTTGCAATCTTTGTACCCTCAATTATGATTGGGTCAAGCGATTTGCCCCTCTTAGAGGACGCTTTTGCGCTCGCCTTTGCTTTATCTTTAAGGTCGGCAGTTGTTGGTTGAGTGTAGTACTCTCCATTTCCACCCCACTTTGATCTTGCCATCAGTTAACCTCCCCTTCAAGCTTCAACATGCGGAGCAGATCGGCATCGCTCATCTCGGTTATCCATGTCTCTCCGCCTGATCCTATTACATCGTCGAGTAGTTTGCTCTTTTCGGCTATCATAGCATCAATTTTTTCTTCAATCGTACCGGTAGATATCATTTTATAGACCATCACGTTCTTTTTCTGTCCAATTCGGAAAGCTCTGTCCGTTGCCTGATTTTCAACAGCGGGATTCCACCAGCGGTCAAAATGGATGACGTGGTTTGCGGCAGTTAGATTAAGCCCTACCCCACCAGCTTTGAGAGATAAGACCATATATGGTACATAATCCTCACCGTTGAAGCAGTCGACAAGTTCAGTTCGTTTTTTTACAGGTACCCCTCCGTGGAGAATCAAGCCTTTTTTATGGAATATACTTTCAAGATAACGATTGAGTGGTTCGGTCATCTCCCTAAACTGAGTGAAAATCAATACCCGCTCTCTCTTTTCGTAGATTGTCTCGCACAGTTCTCTGAGTGTATCGAACTTACCACTCTCATTGGGGATAAATGCCCCCTGACCCAGATACTGGTCGGGGTGGTTGCAGATCTGTTTTAGCTTTTGGATAGCAGCAAGTATCATTCCTTTTCTCTGTATACCGTCTGTTTTCTCCAATGATTCGGCAAATTCACTGACAAGCTTTCGATACAGAACTGTCTGTTTCTTTGATAACGATATATATGTCCGCATCTCTGACTTGTCCGGTAAATCGTTAATTATGGATTTATCGGTTTTAAGCCTGCGGAGAATGAATGGACTGACGATATTCTTCAGACGTGAATACCCAGTCGGGTCATCTGTGAGCTTCTTTGCAAAGCCACTAAATTCCTTTGATGTCCCCAGAAGACCACTATTGATAAAATCAAAGAGTGACCACAGATCGGATAGGTTATTTTCAATTGGGGTGCCTGTTAGAGCAATGCGTGTTGATCCCTTAAGCAGTTTGATGCTCTTTGTCTGTTTTGCCCCGGGGTTTTTAATAGCTTGTGCCTCATCAAGAATAATCATATCCCATTGGATTGTGCGGAGAGTCTCTAGCCGCGATACCATAGCATAGGTTGTTATGGTAAGAAATGTAGTGCTATCAAAATCCAGATCAAGCTGCTTCGATGTCTTGCCGTGCAGAACTTTATATTCAATATCCGGTGCAAACCTATGTATCTCCTTTTGCCAGTTTCCAATGAGGGATGCAGGAACAACCAACAATATAGGTCCCCCTGCAGATGTATGCAACTGCTCCAGAAGAGCCAAAACCTGTACTGTCTTACCAAGACCCATATCGTCAGCAAGACATGCCCCAAAACCCAATGACCGCATATACGAGAGCCACGACCAACCGGTCTCCTGGTAGGGACGAAGTGTAGCGTTAAAGGAATCGGGTAAATCAGCTTTTTCCAACCTCTGCGGATTTTTCATCTGTTGTCTCAGCTCTCGAAGCCACTCACCGTTTGTTATCTGTACCCCGTCACTCTCTGTTTTGAGAAGCTGCGTGGGATTGAGTTCCATACGAAGAGCGTCCGCCAATGTGACACCCTCCTCCGAAGCGACCAGTACATTTTTATAGATTTCGAGTACGCTCTGTAGCTTTTCGTGGTTAATCTCAACCCATTTCCCTTTCAGGAAAGCAAGACCTTCCACTTGGAGGAGTAGCTCACTCACCTCCTCTGCACTAAGTTCAGTTCCATCAACTGACAGCTGTGGTAGCATAGTGAGCAGCGCTTGAAAACCAACGTTCGATGGTTTTTTACTTCCGATAGAAACTGTAATGCTCACAGACGATGCGGAGCGCTTCCACCAATTTGGAATCCTGCACAGTATCCCCGACTCTTCGTATAGCGGGATCTCCTTAAGAAATACATAAGCCTCATCAGCTGTCAGCTTAAGCGGGTGAAAAAGTTCCCCACTCTCCATGAAGGCAGATATAAGGTCACTTTTCTGAGCAGCTTTTCCAAGGCTGGATATGAGTGTCAACAGCTTCGTATGATCAGATTCATATTCGGACAGTGCGTATCTGAGCGGCAAGTGCTTGACATGCCCTCCGTCAATTTTTGTTGCGTATGTCGCCATGAAAGCAAAGGGCATGTCCTCATTCTTGTTTTCAACAAGATGAAAGAATATTCTACCGGGTACGCGCAGCTTCTGGTTTTTTTCAACCAAGTAGAGCTCAGCTGTCCCGACATAGGCAGATAACTCACGGGCATAGACCTCATTTAGCTTCCTGAATATGTTTTCTATCCATGCCTCATTGACATGTTCAGTACCAATTCCATATGGCAAGCTCTCAAGGAGCTCATAGATTACATCTGTATCAGGTACTATTATAGCCCGTTCACGCAGCAGTTCAAGTTCCGGCAGCCGTGTTAGCGCACGTATAAACGCATCAGATAAGCGGTGTAAAAACAGCATCGAAGGTGCAAACCAGCTCTCTTTTTCAGAAAAACTAAGTTGATACAGCGCATCATATCTGTCATTGTCAAAGCGTGCGCTCCACTCTTTAGCATGATCCGAGAGCTCACCCTCATGTGTATCAACAATAAAGCTATTTTCAGTAAAAATAAAGTTTAAAGACAGCAGATCAACTGTTTTTGGCATTTACTCAGCCTCCGTTTTAATAAATCTAATCACAAGTATATCCCGAATAAGCATGTAACGCAATAGATTTATAGTAACAGTTAGCTGTGGTTCTCCCCCCAATCTGATGGCAGTAAACGTATTGCATGTTCTTAGTTCAAGTCGTATCATACTTATATAATTATGACACAACACAATTTTACAAGATTTACAAGGAGGTACAAGTTTGAAACAATGTAATTTAAGCACCATTTCCAAACGGGCGCACAAAACCAGACTACCCGTAGGTAGCCAAAAAAATAAAGACAACCTGTA
>CAZIVK010000181.1:0-4092 GCA_964542515.1 uncultured Oscillospiraceae bacterium
GTCTCAATAATTCTTACTGTCCCCTGTGCCGTCATTGAACCTGTACTGGCAGTAATATTTAGTGTATCCTCATTAGGACCGGCGGTCAGAAGACCGGTGTTGCTTATATCTGCGGATGTGCTGCTAAGCCCATAGTTCACATGTCCGCTGTACTGTACAGGGTAATAAGCGGAGTCAGTGGCTTTTACACTGTACTGCAGCTGTGAGCCCGCAAGAACCATGGAGTCAAAGGGATATAGGTGTAGGTTTTGGGCCACATTGGTTTTTTCCGCTGTGTTGACAAAAAACAGGTAGTTTGCTCCCCTTCTTAGAGTTCCTTCAGAGGGGCTGTTAATTGTTGAGAGTGTGTCATAACCGGGGTAGCCGGCCACCATAGTCGTAGAACCTCCCCCATCCAGGTTAACTGCATTTACACACCCGAGGGAGACCATGCGCTCAGCCAGTGTCTTTAGGTTCATGCCGGCTGAATATCCGGCTTGTCTTCCATCCACGGTATATGTAATAATTTTCCCCTCGTCAGTAATACCGAATGCTGTCCTGGGTGCTGTTCCGGTTGGCAATGAGCTGTTTACCACACCTTCTTCAACCAATGTGTCACCTGCTCCGACAGCGTACACCACATCATTCCAGCGTGGGTCAGCTGATGTGATAGAGATTGTAACCTTTGATGCGCTGGCTATAGGCTCAAGCCTAGCGGCAAGATTGTTTTCATCAGTAGCTGTAAGAACCATAGTGCCCGCTAGCAGTGGTGATGACTCTGTTCCTTTAATAACAGTGCCAACATCAGCGGTGATTGATTGGCCTATTTTTAGGTCTCCCGAAATATTATTGAGGAGAATGGATATTCCGGGTGTGGTTGTTCTTGTATTTGCTGAAAAGTCAGGTGTAAGAAGGTATGTACCGTAGTTTCTTCTGGTCTTGTTGACGTAATCCAGCCTGACGGAATACCCTGTGTCCGTGGTCAAATTCACCTGAAGTGCCGGCTTTCCTATGAAGGCTGAGCCATCACTATTAAAACCAATGTTGTTCCCTCCGACATCAGAGGTCCTGAGGATTCCATCAGTTACTACCATACCTATAGGTATACCTGTATCCGTCATGAAAAAATCACCGTTTACACCGGCCACAACGTTTTGACTGTTTGACTGCAGGTAGGAAGCAACATATGATATTGTTGACATACCGTACAGCTGAGTTCCGTAGGCCACCACAGGAACAACTTGGCTTCCGGGAGTGTATTCAATATAGCGTTCTTCTGTCTGTCCTGCCGTGATATGCTTCAGAGTATTTATGTACAGATCAGTACCCTCAGCAAGTTTGACATTACTCTTTCTTGCAAAGTCACCGACCCCGACCTCGGTAACCAGACCGATAGCGGATAGATTCGATGTAAATAAAATTACTGCTAGGAAAATTGAAACAATACCTTTTAACTTTGTTTTATACATAGACTACCTCCTCTTAATATAGACACCTTAATATGGGATACAAGGCTAATTGTACCACATAAAAGAAACTGCCGCAAATTCCATTAATAGGAAATGCGGCAGTTTAAATGTTTTGTTACGGGGTTATTCCTCAGTGTCCACATTTATTTCAAGGACTCCATCTTCACTGACAGCAACGATTTCATCCTGTAGGTCAGCGCCCTGCTCACTTTCAGATGAGGCTGATGCGGACTCAAAGAGTGCACGTATGCTCAGCCAAACTTTTTGGTTTTCATTGTCTATGTTAGTGATTTTGCAGTCAATCTCCTGTCCCTCTGCAAGGACATCCCCGGGCTTACCAATTCTTCTGTCAGAGATTTGGGATATGTGTACCAGTCCATCAACACCGGGAATAATTTCTGCAAAAGCTCCAAATGGCATGAGCTTAACAACCTTAGCTTTTATAACATCACCGATATTAAATGCGGTAGTGAATTTGTTCCAAGGGTTATCCTCAGCTTTACGCATGCCAAGGGATATACGTTTCTTCTCCTGATCAAAGGAGATAACGTGAACGTCAACTTCATCACCCACTGAAACTACATCACTGGGCTGACGAACTCTTTTCCATGAGAGTTCCGAAACGTGAACCATTCCGTCAACTCCACCGATGTCAACAAAGGCTCCAAAGGAAGTAAGGCTCTTTACGGTACCCTTGTACTCCTTGCCCACTTCAATTTCTTCCCAAACTTTTTGGCTAAGTTCACGGCGCATATCACTGTATGCGGCTCTTATAGATCCTACAACACGGCGGCGTGCACGGTTTACTTCAATTATTCTTAATTTAACTGTAGTCTTAAGAAGTACGGACAAGGGTGAACCCTTTGGTATACCCGTTTGGGAAGCAGGAACGAACACACGGACTCCCTTAACAGATACAACTACACCGCCCTTGTTTTCTTCAACAACGATGCCCTCCATATCCACTTTAGAGTCAACGGCGTCCTCAACTTCCTCCCAACCTTTGACTGTGTCAAGGCGCTTCTTGGAGAGCAATGCAGTTCCTTCTACGTCATTAACTCTCATGACATAGGTTTCAATCTCATCACCGACTTTGAGTATATCTTCAACCTTTACGGAGGGGTCATTAGAGAGTTCGGTTACAGGTATATAGCCTGCGTGCTTGGTGCCGAGATCAACAAAGATCTCTGTGTTAGACATGCCGGTTACGATGCCTGTCACCTTTTCCCCCGTAGTCAATGTTTTGATAGACTTCTCAAGAAGCTCGGCAAAAGTCTCTTCTCTTTCAGGTTCAGTTGTGATGGCTTCGGTTTCGACAGCATCGTTCACAATCTCGGAATTTTTGATTTCCTCACTCATTTTCTTACAGACCTCCTCAATTATCCACTTCGGAGTGGATGCGCCGGCAGTTATGCCGACTTTCGTAAATAAAGCAAATTGCTTAGGATTCAACTCATCAGCACTCTCAATGAGCTTAACTTCAGCGCAACGGCGGCGGCAGAGCTCAAAGAGTCGTTTTGTGTTGGCGCTACGCTTGTCTCCAATTATTATCATTGCATCACATTCAGAGGCAAGATCCGACGCAGCACTTTGCCGCGAAATGGTAGCACCGCATATTGTATCAAATATTTCGGTGTTTGTACACACCTTTTTTATAAAATTAACGCAATCTTCCCAAAAGTCCCTGTCTACAGTGGTCTGTGAGACGACTGTCAGGGGCCCATCACCAAGCTTATTGACTAGATCTCCGAGCTCCTCCAGATTGTCCACAACATAGGATTCAAGGCACCATCCTGCAATTCCCCTTACTTCAGTATGGTTTTTATCACCAATAATGATAACAGGACGGCCCTCTGCACTTGAGCTCTCAACTATTTTATGAATACGCTTTACGTACGGGCATGTTGTATCAACGACATTGTGACCTAGAGCAATGGTTTCATCATAAATAGATTTAGATACACCGTGTGATGATATTATAAGGGGGGTTCCGAGCTTAACATCTGAGAGCGTACTGGCTTCGTAAACATTTTGATCTGCCAGCTTCTGTGCAACAAATTTGTTGTGAATTATTGGACCGAGCGTGTAGGCGGGTCCGTTTGAACCGGCTGTCACAGCCATTTTTACTGCACGATCCACACCAAAGCAGAAGCCTGCGCTTTTAGCTAAAATAATTTTCATTCTTCTATCCTTCTGAGGCAAGGGTCAGGGACAGGTTTTCAATCCTCTGCATTAGGTCATCCGCTATCTCCCGATATGCCACCGATACAGGGGTTCTGGGCCTTCTTTCAGGCATATATGCATCTCCAAAAACTATGTCTACCTTCGGGAACCTCCAAAGTGGCTTTTTACCTCCAGTTATATAGACCGGAACCAGCGGTGTTTCGGATTTTATAGATATCATTGAGACTCCGGACTTACCCTGAATATTTTCTCCGCTACTAACTCTGGTTCCCTCAGGAAAGATAACTACCTTTCCACCGTTTCGGACTATCTCAATGGTGTCCTTAATTGCTTTAAGGTCCGACTTCCCTCTGTCTATAAATATGAGGTAGTTTTTCAACAGTGTAGGGATTAGAGGTATCCGGGTTATCTCTTTTTTTGCCATATACTTGGTTGTGATACGGCGCTTGCCGTACATAGC
>CAZIVK010000182.1:0-4070 GCA_964542515.1 uncultured Oscillospiraceae bacterium
CAAAATAACTGAAGGCATCATGCGCTCAATCATCATAGTAAAGGAATGAGGTTGATTAAGTTTTGAACAAAGTTATTTTAATGGGCCGTTTGACCCGTGACCCTGAAGTACGCTACACTCAGTCAAATATCCCTGTTGCATCCTTTTCTCTTGCAGTTGACAGAAGATTCAAGAGTAAAGACGAGCAACAACCAACAGCAGATTTCATAGACATCGTAGCATGGCGCTCCAACGCAGAATTTGTCTCCAAATGGTTTAATAAAGGGAAAATGATGCTAGTTGTAGGCAGCCTGCAGATCCGTACATGGCAGGACAAGGAAGGCAACAACCGCCGGACAGCAGAAGTTGTAGCAGATGAAATATACTTTGCTGACTCCAAAAAGTCGGATGATGGCGGAGGTAACCGCTTTGCCCCTACCAACAGAGGTGGAACTCCTTTCGGAGCTCAACCTGCAAATACAGGATACGGTGGAGGACTTCCTGCATCGGATTTTGAAGAGATCATTGATGACGATGACGAGCTTCCGTTCTAGTTACTAAGGTAACCGTCAAGTTTAGTAAAGGAGTAATTGCAATGGCATACGAAAGACCGCAACGCGGACGTAAGCGCAGAAAGGTTTGTTCCTTTTGCGTTGATAAAGTACAGCATATAGATTATAAAGATCTTGTAAGACTACGCAGATTTATATCTGATCGCGCCAAAATCCTGCCCCGCAGGATGACAGGTGTATGTGCAGCTCACCAAAGACAGCTCACAACAGCTATCAAGCGCTCAAGGCATATAGCCCTACTACCCTACGTAATAGACTAAATAGAGTGACACTACATACCGCAGCTCAAGCTCGGTCTGTAGTGTCATTTTTATTGCACCTGTTTGCATAGGTATTTCCTCTGTGGTATAATTACGGTGATTTCAGAGGGGGGTGGCATATGTCTATTATAACAATCTCTAGGCAAACCTGTAGCTTTGGTGATGAGATAGCCGCAGGTCTTGCAAGTAAATTTGGCTGGCCACTTTTAACAAGGCAGTCTGTTCTGGAAAAGTTCTTTTCTGAGGCAGTCACTGCCCATGATATGCATATGTTGGATGAGAGCATCAAATACTTCCTCAAACCCATGGTTGGGGAAGTGACATACCTGGATTTCCTGGAGAGGGAGCTCCACAACTACGTCCGGGACAACTCCGCAGTGATGGTTGGATTTGGTTCACGCACTTTATTTGAGAATGAGGAGGATGCCCTCCACCTTAGAATTATCGCCCCGGATAAAATAAGGGTCGCAAGACTAAAAAACCAGTATAATGTTTCAACTGTGGAGGCTGAACAGATTCTTATAAAGTCCGATAGAAGGCACAAAAGGTTTGTATCCACGCTGTTTGAGCTGGATAATGATGACCCCACCCTGTATGATATTGTTTTAAACACAGGTACTATGTCTATAGATGAGTGTATTCAAGCTGTAATTGCTGCTTACAAGGAAAAGTCCCAGCGCTTGTCTATAGCTAAAGAGGTTGAAGAGACCGCTATCCGCAATAACCTGGCAGACCTGCCACAGCTGAAGAACCCATCTGAAATAGAGTTTGCCAACATCCTCAATATGTATAACATAGACTGGATTTATGAACCCAAGACATTTCCCATATCTTGGGATGCTGAGGGAAACGTTACAATGGCATTTAGTCCGGACTTCTACCTCACAAAATTTGATACATACATAGAGTTGACCACCATGAACCAGAAGTACACCTCAGAAAAAAAGAAAAAGGTCAGAATGGTTCAACAGCTCTACCCAGGCACTAACATTAAGATAGTATTCAAAAAAGATTTTCACTCGCTTATAGAGAGGTTTAAAGGGTTATGATGGATAACAAGGAAACTCCAAATGTAAAACGGATCCTGCTGAGTCAGGAGGATCTCAAAGACAGAGTGGCCACGCTTGGTGAACAAATCAGCAGGGACTACACCGGCAAGGAGATTGTTCTTGTTGGAGTACTTAAGGGATCTCTATACTTTTTAGCAGACCTATCTAGATCTATCACTATCCCTCTGATGTTGGATATGATATCTATCGGTGTATATCCCGGAACTACAAAACAGACAGGTGTTGTACGGATTACCAAGGACCTTGATATAGATGTGTCTGGCAAACACGTTATTGTTGTTGAGGACATAGTGCGTACCGGACTTACCATAGGCTACCTTGTTCAAAACTTAGAATCAAAAAAGGCTGCCAGCGTCAAAGTGTGTTCTCTTTTTGTTAACCCAAACCAGCAGTTAATTAACGTACCCATTGCATATACAGGCTTTGAAATTGGAAATACATGGCTTGTTGGCTATGGTATGGACATCTCTGAAAAGTGGAGAGACCTTCCCTACGTTGCAGAAATGGACAGAGTTAGCATCAAGCCAGATTAAAACAGTAAGCATTATTGCGAAATTGATAGAGATATTAAGCTAACTTGACTACAAGGTCTAAAATAGCCATATATTAGCTAAAATAGCTGAATATCAGGATTGCACAAATTTTTATATGCCCCTATAATGAAGACAGGCTCTAGGGAATACTTGAATTAGTATTACAGAGTGGATAACCGCCATATGAAAGATGTGGAGAACAAAGGAGCAATGGACACACAAGTGGAAGTTGCGGGTTTCCTAAACTACTTGGTTTCAGATAAAAGTTAGTGTGTGAGCTGGTATCACGCCTTGATAGATTGAAGGAATTGGGAACATTTAGCAAATCGGAGGTCTTTGGAAAAGGAGTTACCACAAAGTAAGACTTAAGATAGGTTCGCTAGAGCCTATTTTTTAACTTGTTTTTTTGGTCGATTTGTGTTATAATTTGAAAGCGTGATGGGTCGCATGACCTGTCCGCTTATTTTATTTTTTATGGAAGTTGTGGGTGGAGTGTGTATGGTGGGAGAAGGCTTTGATAACAGTAAATACTTGAAATTACAGTCAGAGAAAATTCTTGAGCGTATAGATCAGCTGGGTGGTAAACTTTATCTGGAGTTTGGCGGTAAGTTGTTTGATGACTATCACGCATCAAGGGTGCTGCCAGGATTTTCTCCGGACAGTAAAATAAAGATGCTTTTGCAGCTGCGTGATCAGACTGAAGTTGTTATAGTAATTAATGCATCGGACATAGAAAAAAACAAGGTTCGGGGTGATCTGGGAATCACATATGATGTTGAGGTGCTCAGACTCATAGATGCTTTTAGAGGTTTTAACCTGTATGTGGGAAGCGTGGTTATTGCTTGCTTCAATGCACAGCCCTCTGTTGATGCCTTCCAACGGCGTTTGGAGGCTCTTGATATGAAGGTATATAGGCACTACTCCATACCTAGGTACCCCTATGATATGCCTCTAATTTTTAGTGATGAGGGCTACGGACAAAACGAATACATTGAAACTGAGAGACCCCTTGTTGTTGTTACAGCACCGGGGCCGGGTAGTGGGAAAATGGCCACATGCCTGTCTCAAATTTATCACGACCATAAGCGTGGAATTCAGGCCGGTTACGCAAAGTTTGAAACTTTTCCCATCTGGAACCTTCCGCTAAACCACCCTGTGAACCTGGCATATGAGGCCGCCACTGCAGACCTAAATGATGTAAACCTTATAGACCCTTTCCACCTTGAAGCATATAATGAGACTACAGTCAACTATAACAGGGACGTTGAAGTTTTCCCGGTACTCAGGTCAATGTTCACCCGTATTACCGGGGATTGCCCCTATAAATCACCTACAGATATGGGTGTTAACATGTCTGGCTTCTGCATTGTTGATGACGATAAAGTAAGAAGAGCTGCTAAGGATGAAATAATACGCCGTTATTATGCTGCAATTTGTAATGAACGCAAAGGGATGGGCTCTAAAGAGGAAGTCTATAAAATTGAAATGTTGATGGAGCAGATCAACATCTCCACAGAGGACCGCAAATGTATTAAGCCCGCACTTGATAAGGCTGAGGAGACCGGAGCACCCGCTGCTGCCATTGAACTTAGTGACGGACATGTTGTTACAGGAAAAACATCTGGTCTCTTAGGTGCTTCATCTGCTATGCTACTA
>CAZIVK010000183.1:0-4047 GCA_964542515.1 uncultured Oscillospiraceae bacterium
TTTGTTGTATTTGTGCTTAAAGAATAATGCAGATGAGGCCTCCGCTGCCTTCGTTTATGATGCGCTGAAGGGTTTCGCGGATCTTGATGCGGGCGTCTTCTGGCATGCGTTTTAGTTTGTTGTGGAGACCTTCGCTAACGAGCTCGTTGAGGGACTTGCCGAAGATGTTTGAGTTCCAGATTTTTCCAGGACTCTCTTCAAATTCACTGAGGAGGTAGTGGATAAGTTCTTCGGATTGCTTTTCACTACCTACAATAGGTGATACTTCGGTTTTTATGTCAGCGCGTAGCATGTGAATCGAGGGAGCTTGAGCTCTTAGGCGTACACCATAACGTCCACCTTGTTTGACAATTTCGGGTTCTTCAAGGGTCAGTTCATCCGAGCCTGGGAGCACAATGCCATAACCAAATTCACGTACATCGGATAGGGCCTGTTTGACCTTGTCATACTCCTTTTTCACGGAGGACAGACCGCAGAGGAGACCCATTAGGTCGCCGTCGTCTGTTACATTGAATCCGGACTGCTCGCCTAGTGTTTTGTAGAAGAGGTCACGGGAGAGTTCGATATTTGCCAGGGCTATACCTGAACCCATATCTATGCCTGCAACCTTAACCGCCTTGATAGTGGGGCACTCCTTCATGCTATCAAGGGTGGGCTGAATGTCCTTCACTCTGTGCATACTGGCGGCACTTTCAAGCATAACCTTGTATAGTTCTTTGTTGATTGGATGGTCGCCCGCGAGTGCTTCAACCCAGGGTGGTAGGAACAAACCAAGTTCACGTACTGGGAACTCATAGAGGACTCCGCGAATGATGTTTTGTACAGCGGACTCATCCAGTGTGAGGCAGTCTGCGGTTATACATGTAACATCGTACTTGTCGTTAATCTCAGCGGCTGTAGCTTTGGCTTCCTGGGATTCCGGATGTGAGGAGTTGACCACCACAATGAAGGGTTTGCCGAGTTCCTTTAGTTCTGAGATAACTCTCTCCTCAGGAACCAAGTAGTCCTCCCTGTCTATATCTGTTATTGATCCGTCTGTAGTGATGACTATTCCTATTGTGGAGTGCTCAGCAATGACTTTGCGGGTGCCTGTTTCAGCGGCCTCGGTCATGGGGATGTCGTAGTCAAACCAGGGGGTTGTGACCATCCTGGGAGCGCCGTCTTCAAACTGTCCTACTGCACCCTCCACCATGTATCCCACGCAGTCTATAAGCCGTACTCTGAGGTTAACGCTGCCACTGAGTGCAATTTCTACCGCATCCTCGGGCACAAACTTTGGTTCCGCTGTTGTAATTGTTCTTCCGGAGCCACTTTGAGGCAGCTCATCCCGAGCACGCTGCCTCATATTCTGGTTTTCGATGTTTGGAAGAACTAGGGTCTCCATAAAACGCTTGATAAATGTTGACTTTCCGGTCCGGACCGGTCCCACAACGCCGATATAGATGTCTCCGTCTGTTCTCTTTGCAATGTCTTCATAAATTTTTTGGTTTTCCACGACCATACCCCTCCTATCTGCGTTTTGGAATCAACAAGAGCTGTTCCAGTTCCGGATTCTCTTGCTGTTCAAGTCCGTTTGCCGCTCTTATATCATCCTCGGTAGTGTTGTATCTCTTAGCCATCGACCACAGGTTTTCATTTCCGGTGGAGTACTTTAAAACCACCGATGGCCTTACCGGTTGCTTATCTCCATACTCCTCTAGAGCAGCTGAGAAGACGCTCATGATTGTCTCCCCACCTGTAAGCTCTATGTCAAAGCAGGCGTCAAACCGTATCTCAACACCGTTAACTGCAGCTGCGCTAAATGCCTCAGATGCAGAGCTTACCTTTGAATAACTGAGTATCTCGTCAGGGGCCTCCAGCCTTACCGATACCGGCAGTTTCTTTGATGCGTGATATGCGTCTCCGTCCTCACCTATGTAGAGAATCTTGGCTTCCGCATTAGTATCGAGTCTGACAAATCCGTCGCCTGATGTGACGGCTACATCCTCAAATAGAACCTCCATATCCTTTACGACTCTAACTGGCACCTCAGTTTCTATGGTGTCACGGAAAGTCTGTCTACGGGTGGTCCTCTCCACCAAGTTTGTAAAGTTGTATGGGCGGATTTCAACTGTGCTCCCCATTGATGTGCTGTACAGGTCACTAATTGCTTCGAGACGCTTTGTTGCGTAGGCGCTCACTTGCGCCTCCATTCCCACCGCCATGACAAGGATTCTTCCGTCCGATTCGTTACCTACATAAAGGTTGATGTCCTCTGCCTGTAGTGCTATGTAGCAGTCCGCACTCTCATCAAGGCCTTCAATCTCTACAATCTGGGAGAACGGCATTTCGAACTCGTACTCAAATATATCATCGAGCCCGGTTCCGTTTCCTTTGCAGAGTACCTTGAACTGAATGGTCCCCTTAAAGACTACCTTGCGCCCAATGATGTTGTAGTCCCCCACCAATAGCTTGCAGTTCCACTTGATGATCTCCCGGATCTGCGGCCTTGCAGGAGGTACTTCAACCTCATCCTGGACTATGAAGGACTTTGTTTTGACCGCAATAGGTAGTTTTACCATGCGCGATTCATTGAGCAACTGTACATTTGCTGTCTCCGCAACCTTTCCCCTGATTCCCGAGCAGAGTGAGAAGCTCCTTGTCTCCATAAGCCTTACGCGGGTTCTGATTGTTGCACGCACAAGTATTTTTCTGGAGTTTATGGTTCTGCAGTCAATGGATTGTAACTCAGCGCTGCATAGCAGCACCCCCATGACCTCCCCATGAGCCTCAAATACCTGTGTAAACGGAAGAGTCACCTCAATCTTTTCAAGGCCCTCACCGCTTTCCGGGACGTATACTGCGAATGCTTTGACTCTACCCTTGACAATCACCTGCCCGTCCTTGATCTCCCTCGAGGTGATCATTGCTGTGCCGTGACATTCAACAATTCGGAGGATATCGGGTAGGGCATCGGGCACTATAGCCTCGCTAGTCTCCTCACGCATCCCCGGCATGTCAAACCCGGCATTGTAAAATACGTAGCTCTCTTTTCTAAGTTCCAGATCCATTGTCCACACTCCTTCCGCACTTTTCCGCGCGATATGTTCATTAGAATATATATTGCACAAAAAAGGTGGATATGCCTTCCATTCAAAATATTAGTATAAAAAAATCAAGGTCATTCCGAAGAATGCCTTGATATACGGGTCATATGTATATAATCTATCTAGTCCTCATCCCTCTTTTTAATTCCAAAGATCCGGCGCAGAAATCCACTCAAAAACTTGGGAGTGTTCCAAACCACTACTTTCAAGAGATCACACCTTCCATGTCGTTATTTGCAAATCAATAACCCTACTCCGATAAGAACGAGGCCCATTAGGAGGACCAACATCCAGATGGGAAAGACGAGTGTTATAACAACCCCGATTCCCAGTGCTATCATTATAATCCCTATCTGTTTGCCCCGCATGCGTCCCCACCTCCGCCCCTTTATGTTACATTATATGTGTGTACGCTCTTTGTGTGCAAAATCTAATGAAGTTGTAAAATTTCTAATCATATTTTAATCCAAGCATAAGTACAGTGTAATCCAATGGTGGTATGATAGCATTATTACAACAAGAGGAGGCCACGCACATGAAAAAATACACACTAGAGGATGTAGAGTTTATCAGAGCCCGTTCAAATGTGACATACGATGAGGCAATTGCTTTGTTGGACGCCTATGAGGGCGATGTAGTACGTGTTATGGCTGAGCTGGAGCGCTCAGGAAAGCTAAGGGGATCTATAGCACAGGAGAATAACTTATGGGAATCCATTAAGAGGTTGTTTAGAAAGGGCTATGAACATAGACTTCTAATTAAGAAAAACGAGAACGTAATTGTAAACTTCTCCTTTGTATTTTGGATCATTGCACTTATATTTGCACCTTACCTGGTAATACCCGCCGTCATAGTTGCTGTGGCACTCGGCTATAAGATTACAACCAAAAATGAAGCCGGTTCATCCAAAGAGTTTTCTAACATGGCATACACTGCAAAAGAGAACATAAAAAAAGCCGCT
>CAZIVK010000184.1:0-4027 GCA_964542515.1 uncultured Oscillospiraceae bacterium
CCCAAACTTCTCCACATCCTTACGAATGTGGAGATTTTTATTTTTTGGGGTGATTTTATTGAAACGTTTTATTTCCGCACTTCTTGTTACCGGCCTCCTTCTGTCCTTAACACTCCCCGCCCTCGCAGCTCCGGAGGGTCCGGAGGTAAACTCAAAGTCAGCAGTTCTACTGGAGAGAGACACCGGCAAAGTATTATATGAAAGCAACGCACATGATCCCCTTCCTATAGCATCTGTTACAAAAGTTATGAGCTTGCTACTTCTAGGCGAGGCGTTAAATGCAGGTAAGATAACTTTTGAGGATGTTGTCACCGTTTCTGAACACGCCGCCTCAATGGGCGGCAGCCAGATATACCTTGAACCTGGGGAGCAGATGAGTCTTGAGGATATGTTCAAGGCGGTTGTGGTCAGTTCAGCAAACGATGCCGTCGTTGCACTCGGGGAACACCTGTCGGGCAGTGAAACAGCCTTTGTAAATGCCATGAACGCCAGAGCACGAGAACTGGGCATGAAAAACACAAATTTTGTTAACGCCTCAGGTCTCGATGCTGAGGGCCACCTTTCCACAGCTTACGATGTGGCTTTGATGAGCCGCGCACTTCTGGTCTTTTATCCTGAGATAAAGAGGTTTACAACCATCTGGATGGACTCTGTCAGAGGCGGCGACTTCCAGCTAGCAAACACAAACAAGCTTGTCAGAACCTATACAGGGACAACCGGTCTTAAAACCGGCTTTACAGATGCAGCCGGAAGTTGTCTCTCCGCCACAGCAGAACGGGACGGTATGGAGCTAATTTGCTGCATTCTGGGGTCCCCCAACTCCAAGGAGAGGTTTGCTGCGGCAAAAAGTCTTTTGGATTACGGATTTGCTAATTACAACGTAGTAGATGTATATCCGGATGATGTCCTCCTCCCCATTCCTGTAGCCCTAGGTGAAGTAAGCGAGGTACAGCCCATCCTTGCAGGCAACAACAGGATTGTTCTGGACAAAGGTAAGGAGCAGTCACTCGTGCGCTCTCTTGAGATGACTGACTCCCTCACAGCACCCGTCGAGAATTTCCAGCAGGTAGGCGAACTAGTTGTGACATCGGATGGAGCTGTAATACTACGAATACCGGTTGTAGCCGCAAACCCGGTGTCTAAGGTATCCTTTGTTGAACTTTACTCCCGCCTCCTCAGATCAATGTTCCTTGCCAAATGACAATAGCACTTGAACTTTGTCTGAATTTGGATTAAAATGTAACGGATAACTTCAAAGGAGGACAATTAATGGTACGGACAGATATATCAAACGTCTACCCCTTTATAGAGAAGAGCGCCATTGACGCCATGGCCCCTGAACTTGAGAGGGCACACAAAATACTTGAAGCGGGCACAGGAGAGGGTTCAGACTTCCTAGGTTGGGTAAACCTACCTGAAAACTATGACCAAACTGAATTTAGTCGCATAAAAAAATCCGCCACTAAGATAATCTCTGACTCAGAGGTTTTTGTTGTCATAGGAATAGGCGGCTCCTATCTTGGAGCACGCGCCGCAATTGAGCTGCTTCGCTCACCAAATTACAACCTCAAAAAGAAGAACACACCTGATATCTTCTTTGCCGGAAACAACCTCAGCGCCTCCGCAATCAATGAACTGGTTGAGCTCATTGGTGATAGGGACTTTTCTATCAATGTCATTTCAAAGTCCGGAACTACTACAGAGCCAGCAGTCGCTTTCAGGATTTTCAAGAAACTAATTGAGGACAAATACGGACCGGAAGAGGCCAAAGGACGTATCTACGTCACAACTGACGCTGCCCGGGGAGCTCTCAAAAACCTTGCAGACACTGCAGGGTATGAGTCCTACGTAGTACCTGATGACATTGGAGGCCGCTACTCAGTCCTTACAGCTGTGGGTCTACTCCCAATGGCAGTAGCAGGCATTGACCTTGACGCCGTAATGGCAGGCGCACGGAAAGCCATGGATACCTACTCAGTAAAATCCATGGAAAACCCTGTCTGGCAGTATGTCGCCGCAAGAAACGCACTGTATCGTAGTGGTAAGCTTGTAGAAATTCTAGCCGCATATGAACCATCATACAGATTTATGGCAGAATGGTGGAAACAACTTTACGGTGAAAGTGAAGGCAAGGATAGCAAGGGTATTTTCCCGGCCTCCGTTGACTTCACCGCAGATCTCCACTCCATGGGTCAGTACATCCAAGAGGGTGAGCGCAAAATTTTTGAGACAGTGGTAAACATTGTTAATGCACCCGGAAACGTAACCATTGAAGCTGATAACCTCAACGTGGACGGCCTCAACTTCCTAGCAGGCAAGGACCTACACTTTGTTAACAACCAGGCTTTTAATGGCACCCTTTTGGCACATGTTGATGGCGGCGTACCAAACATTATTGTAAACGTTGATGAGATAAATGAGGAGAACTTCGGATGTCTTGTCTACTTCTTTGAGATTGCCTGTGGAATTTCAGGCTACGTCCTCGGAGTAAATCCCTTCAACCAACCCGGTGTTGAAGCATACAAAAAGAACATGTTTGCACTCCTAGGAAAACCCGGCTATGAGGCCGAACGCGAAGCCCTACTAAACCGTCTAAACCAAAACTAATACGCAGCAAAACAGTCTATGAACCTTAAAAGGGTATGGCCTCTGCTTCCGCAGGCAGCCATACCCTTAATGCTCAGTTTTAATTAAAACTCTTCCATAACCTTTTTCATGTTTTCAGTTGCTTCTTCAGCTGGTTCTGAGATGGTGACCGTAATACGCACACCATGTTCCTTGCTAAACTCACCAAGCCAATCAATGAACTCCGAGGAGGCCTCTATGGTCTTTTCTCCGCTGGCTTTATACAGGTTATCAATAAAAATATGTGAAATATCATAATTCCCGGCATACAGTCCGCATAAAAAGCCCCTAAGCATAGCGTAACTGTCTACCGAGAATGTAGAGATGTCTATAAGTCTTGCCTTATAGTTGATATCATAAGTTAGTTTTTTTCCGCGCTCAATACAAATAACACTGCCCTTTTCATTATGGATTGCATCATTCACCAGTTCTATTAAGTGTTTGGTCTTGCCAGAGCCCTTGAGACCCATGAGTAGCTTCACCATTATAATTACCCCCTTAATTAATCAGTAGACGGAGTATGTCTGCCTATGCATATAGTATCACATATATTGCCGTAATTCAACCCGAATTATCCAATGATTTATGAATTTTTCATAAACAATTCATTGTAATATAGCTGACAAGCCTGCATATACCTTATATATCAAAGAATTATACAAGAGGTGCGAAATGGATAAAATAATCAACTATATAAAAGACGTTTCCTCCAAATTTCCTGTATATTCGACATTTCTGTATCTAGGAATAACTGTAGTTGCAACCGTAACCGCCATTGTATTAATTGCATCAATGGCCTTTTCAGACAGAGATACCAGAGTAGTAACCGGACCCTCAACCCCTCCAACAGCACCGCCCGATAACCACTACATCATTGGCGACGACTCCCAACCACTACCCAGCACACCAGGCACAAACTCAATAAAACTTACACTCACGGATCCGGATGCTTCTTCCCTCCTATCCTTGTCTCTTGCAGACTTTCTCCCAATCGACGATGCATCCGTGTCCTTCCTCTCACCAAACTTGGTACAAGTTACAGGTAAAGTAAACAAAAAAGACCTCGGCCAACTAGTCGATGAAGCAAACTACTCCCTTGCCAAAGCCGCACTGGTTCTTGCCCCAAGCATCCTTGACATCGACCTCAAATTTACCGTTACCCTTGAAAACGACACCCTAATCCTAACCCCCGAAAATATTTTAATAAACAATCTTAACATAACAAAATTCATACCCCAAACCGCCGTTGACAAAATGTCCGAAGCCCTCCTCTCCCTCCTCCCAGACGGTCTTAAAATAAAATCTATCGACATAACTGACGGCTCTATAGAGTTTACCTTGACAGCAGATATTTAAATACTCATAAAAACAAAGTGCCAAATGGATATTTTTGTGTTATCAT
>CAZIVK010000185.1:0-4025 GCA_964542515.1 uncultured Oscillospiraceae bacterium
GAGCAAAATCAATGCACGGACTTAGTGTACTCAGTGCAAATATAGAAAACGTTGATATAGATTCACTCCGCAAGATGGGTGATCTCATTTCAGATAAGAAACCAAATGTGGTTGCCATTCTAGCCACAACAAGTGCAGAAAAACTGACCTTCCTTGCTATCTGTGGCAAAGAAGCTATAAAGCGTGGGATGCACGCAGGAAACCTGATCAAGCACGTTACTAAAATTGTCGGTGGTAGCGGTGGAGGAAAACCTGACTCCGCAATGGGCGGCGGAAAAGACCTGACAAAGATAGACGAAGCCCTATCCGCTGTTTATGACTATGTCAATACAAACATAAAGGAGTGACAAAAATGTCAGATTGCCTGTTTTGTAAAATAGCGTCCGGATGTGTACCGTCAGCGGTGGTCTATGAGGATGACAAGGTGTTTGCCTTTAAAGACATTGACCCTCAGGCACCTGTACACATACTGGTTATTCCCAAGGAACACATTGAGTCTGTGGCAGCTATAAATACGGATAATGTAGCCGTACTCACAGACATTTTCCTCTCAATCTCAAAACTGGCAGAGGACCTCAACCTTGAAAAGGGGTTTCGTGTGGTGTCAAACTGTGGTCCTCAGGCTCAACAATCAGTCCCACACCTACACTTCCATGTCTTAGCCGGTAGGGATATGACTTGGCCTCCAGGTTGAGCTTAGAATGCGTAAGTTTTCAGCTTTCTCAGCAGGATTTGCATTAGCAGTCCTTTTAGCAGCATATTTACTCGGAGAGTTTGTCGGTGTCCTCGCTATTTTGGCGGGGACATCGGTTATAATGCTTGTGATTTGGCGCAAAACAGACATACTACTTGGTGCTATATTCCTTCTGTCAATATTCCTTGGATCACTATGGTGGCTTTTCTATACACAAGTCACATACCTCCCTGCAGTATCTCTTGCCGGGAGTGTCAGAAGTATTGAAGTAATTGCTTTAGATTATCCCGAGGAGAAGGAGTTCTCAAGCAGACTCTACGCTAAAACCGTACCTGGAAACCACAAGATCAACCTCCGTATCAATGAAAACTTTGACATAGAACCTGGAGACAGACTATCACTACAGGCGGAAATATCTACACCAACTCCCACCAGAGACTTTGATTTTTTGATCTATTATAGGTCCAAAGGCATTTTTATTGACGGAAAGCAGACCGGGGAACTTACTGTAGAAAAAGTGACAAAGAGACCGCTATACCTTGTTCCCACAGTCTTTAAACGCTTAATAAGTCAGAAGATTGACGTTTTATATAATGGGAATAACCGCTCTATCATATTAGGCATGTTGACAGGGGACACCGGATCTATAAGTCAGACTTTCAGAATGAGGCTCTCAGCTACCGGCCTATCGCATATTATTGCAGTATCGGGTATGCATGTGTCCTTTCTTATAGGGTTTATAGTTATCTTTATTAAAAATAAGAAGCTAGCGGCCCTTATATCATTTCCAATAATCATTTTTTTTGTTATGATGACAGGGGGAGCACCATCGGCGGTGCGCGCCTGCGTAGTTCAGTCCATTGTTTTAATAGGACGCATATCAAACCGGGACGACGACCCCATAACTTCACTCTCGGCAGCTCTTCTTTTTCTCCTACTGATCAATCCCTTTAGCATAACAGATGTAGGCCTTCAGCTCAGTTTTTTAGCAACTTTAGGGCTGATACTGTTCTCTGGACCAATTAAGTCAACAATAGACCGCACCTTCAAAATAAAAAAACAGAAGCAACCCATTTTGAGGTTTATATCCAGCACTATTAGTGCAACACTCGCAGCATCAGTTTTGTCAGCTATTCCCGTATCATACTATTTTGGACGTTTCTCTTTAGCGGCTCCCCTTGGAAATCTTGCAGTACTTTGGATGCTTCCAGGCGTTTTTGTAGGTGGACTTATAACGGTTGTTGTATCCTTTATTAGCTTAAAAGTTGCATCACTACTTGCTTTTCCGGTGGCATTAGGGTTAAAATATATAGAGTCAGTAGTTATGTTTTTGGGAAAGCTTCCTTTTGCTTCCCTCGGTACACAAAACCCATTTATTTTGATGTGGATTTTGTTTTTCTATATAATGGTCCTTATCCTTTTTGTGAAGGGTGGAAATAGGAGGACCTTTATTCTTACTGGCAGCGCTATATGTGTTACTCTTGCCGTTACTCTACTGCTTTCTGAAATTGACCACACATTGCCCGACCTGCGTATAAGTGTAATGGATGTTGGACAGGGCCAGTCCATTGCAGCTACATCAGGCCCTCACACAGTGCTAATTGACTGCGGAGGGGATAGGTGGCAGGGGACAGGCAATATAGTCTCAGAGCACCTCCTAGACCGCAACAGAAGGCGTATAGACCTGCTAATACTCACACATACACACGCAGACCATATCAACGGCATTGACGAGCTTCTTGAAAATGTAAGTATTAGTTATGTAGCCCTACCTGCTACTATTGCGTCTGAAGAGACGGCAGAGGCTCTGCGTCTAAGGGGTATAGAAGTTATTTCCGTCAGCAGTTCCTTTATGCTGGATATGGGCAGGAGTTCTGTTACTGTTTACAGGCCTATCGTTAAAAAAAGCGGAGATGAAGAGGGCATCTGTGTTCTGTTGAGCTCCGGTGATTTTGAATTACTTGTAACAGGGGATCTGAATGAGGTTTCGGAAAGGATTCTTTTAGAGAGGGAGCCAATTGGTAACATAGAAGTGTTGGTTGCCGGACATCACGGATCGGGAAACTCCACTTCAGAGTCTCTGCTGGACCACAGTTCACCTGAGGTATGCGTTATATCAGTGGGTGCAGACAATTCGTACGGTCATCCGTCCCAAAAAACTTTGAAACGTGTTAAGGAGTATAAAGTTCCAGTTTTCCGCACAGACCAAAACGGTACAATAAATATAGCAATCAATTCGGCAAGCGGCAGATAGAAGGAGGTGTTCATATGGCTAAA
Source organism: uncultured Oscillospiraceae bacterium (assembly GCA_964542515.1). Taxonomy (GTDB): domain Bacteria; phylum Bacillota; class Clostridia; order Oscillospirales; family JAAYOS01; genus CAZIVK01. Next base: position 2,972 of record CAZIVK010000185.1, read on the forward strand.
GCTACAGCATCAACTATCAAACAACTAAAATCAGATATTTCCGGTGGAGAGTTTAAGCCCCTTTACGTTTTTTATGGTGATGAAAAATACCTATTGGAGTACTATGTAAATACCATGAAGAAAAAGCTTATAGCTGAGGGATCGGAGGATTTTAACTACTTTGTGTTTGAAGCGAGCACATTGGACTATGAACAGCTCACAGATGCAGTTGAGAGTTTACCCGTCTTCTCTAATAACAAGTTTGTTGTAGTTGAGGACTTAGATCTGGGTAAACTCAAAGAGGATGCAAAGGAAGTAATAGATGCAATTATAGAGGATATTCCAGAGGGCTGCTGTATTCTCTTTATATATGACACAATAGAATATAAAATGGATGAGTGGACAAAGCTCGTCAAACAGATCTCCAAAGTTGGCAGGATTGTGGAGTTTGGAAAACAGGCCTCAGGTGAACTAATACCCTGGATAAAGAGGCACTTTAAGGCCCATGGTAAAGTAATAGATACAGCTGAAGCTGAACATATGATATTTATCTGTGGTAGTCTGATGAATTCGTTGCAACTAGAGGTGGAAAAGGTGGCGGCATATGCCAAGGGAAACAAAATAACAAAGTCCGATATAGATGCTGTCTGCGTCCCCGTTGTAGATGCTGTGGTATTTGATCTAGCGGATGCAGTTGTAGATAAAAGATATAACGAGGCATTTATGCTCCTTGATAACCTCGCAACAATGAAGGTGGAGCCTATAGTGCTACTCGCCCTTCTGGGTAGGCAACTCAGGCAACTATATTGTATCAAACAATTGCCTGAGGACAGGGCGGCAGACCTACTTAAGGAATCATTTGGTGTGTATAATTCATACGTAAGAAAAAAACTAATTTCCTCAGCCAGACGGTTGCCCATCACCTGGTTTGCAGAGGCACTAAAGTTGTGTGCCGATTGTGACCTGGAGATGAAGTCAACCGGTGCAGATAACCATGACGTCTTTGAGCTCCTGCTGCTGAGGCTAAATAACATACAGGTAGAGGAATATGCAAAAAGTAAAAGAAGTTATAATA
>CAZIVK010000186.1:0-4022 GCA_964542515.1 uncultured Oscillospiraceae bacterium
TGCTGTGCTTGAAATGAAATCCGGTAAACGCGTCCCCTTAAAAATGGCTCAGCTATGGCCCATCCGCAAACCCCGCCCCGTAAGGAAAAGGCTGCCTATAGACAGACCCCTCATCACCGGCCAAAGGGTTATTGACTCCCTGTTCCCAATTGCTAAAGGCGGCTGCGCTGCTATACCGGGACCTTTTGGCGCCGGTAAGACGGTAACCCAGCATCAACTTGCAAAGTGGTCGGACGCTGACATAATTGTCTACCTCGGCTGCGGTGAACGTGGCAACGAGATGACTCAGGTTCTTGAGGAGTTTTCAGAACTTGTTGACCCTAAAACAGGTGAACCTATTATGCGGCGTACCGTTTTGATAGCAAACACATCTAACATGCCCGTGGCTGCCCGTGAGGCCTCAATCTATACCGGTATGACCATAGCTGAATACTACCGGGATATGGGTTATCATGTGGCCATGATGGCGGACTCAACCTCCCGCTGGGCGGAGGCCCTCCGTGAGATCTCCGGACGCCTGGAGGAGATGCCCGCAGAGGAGGGCTTCCCGGCATATCTCCCCTCCCGCCTTGCTGAATTCTACGAGCGCGCAGGCTACATGGACACTCTCTGCAAAGCTGAGGGATCGGTAACTGTAATTGGTGCTGTTTCCCCTCAAGGCGGTGACTTTTCTGAACCTGTAACCCAAAACACAAGACGCTTTGTGCGCTGTTTTTGGGCTTTGGACAGGCAGCTTGCTTATGCCCGCCATTTCCCCGCCATAAATTGGAACACATCCTACTCCGAATATACAGATGACCTCCTCCCCTGGTATGAAGAAAACCTCGGCCCGGACTTTATCCGGTTGAGAAACCGTATCACCTCAATATTACAGGAGGAGTCGAGCCTCATGGAGATTGTAAAGCTTATCGGGTCTGACATTCTCCCGGAGGACCAGAAGCTGGTTATAGAAACAGCTAAGATTCTCCGCCTTGGTTTCCTCCAGCAAAATTCTTTCCATGAAATAGATACATCAGTCCCAATAGTAAAACAGCTAAAAATGATGGAGGTCATAGTACACTACCACAACAGTGCTAAAACACTTGTCGATAGGCGTATTCCACTGTCACTCCTCCTGAAAACCGGGATAAGTGATGACCTGGTAAAAATGAAGTACACAGTACCAAACGACAAGCCGGAGAAGTTCAGAGAATTTATTGAAAAGATCGACCGAGCGGTCGAGGATATCCTCGGTAATAACATATGACAGGAGTCTGACTAATGCGTCTGGAATATATAGGACTATCGGAAATAAACGGACCGCTGCTGGTCCTCGATGGAGTTAAGGATGTCTCTTTTGATGAGATGGTAGAAATAACTCTGGACACCGGAGAGCGCAGAAAGGGCCGCGTCACAATGATTGACGGCGAACGGGTTGTTATTCAAGTATTTGAAGGCACAAAAGGAATTTCACTTGAGAACTGCCGGACGCTCTTCACCGGCCACCCTATGCAGCTTGCCCTCTCCCCTGAGATGTTGGGCAGGGTATTTAATGGTGCCGGAAACCCCACTGATGGCCTGGGCGAGCTGTTCCCCGATGAAAATAGAGACATTAACGGATTTCCAATAAATCCGGTGTCACGCCACTACCCCAGGAGCTGCATCTATACAGGAATCTCAGCAATAGACGGCATGATGACACTGATCAGGGGGCAGAAACTCCCAATATTTTCAGGGTCCGGTATGCACCATAACGAGCTTGCCGCCCAGATGGTTCGCCAAGCATCTATAGCCGATGACGGAAAGTTCGCCATTGTCTTTGCTGCAATGGGTGTAAAAAATGACACTGCCGAATTCTTCCGCAAAAACTTTGAGGAGACGGGATCTCTTCAGAGAGTTGTAATGTTTATGAACCTCGCCAGCGACCCAATAATTGAACGTATACTCACACCCCGCTGCGCACTGACCGCGGCAGAGTATCTTGCGTTTAAACACGGGTATCAAGTACTTGTAATAATGACAGATATTACCTCGTACTGTGAGGCTGTCCGGGAGTTCTCATCCTCAAAAGGCGAGATCCCCAGTAGAAAAGGCTACCCCAGCTACCTCTACTCTGACCTGGCATCACTATATGAGCGTGCAGGCATGATTAATGGCCTCGAGGGATCCGTTACACTGGTTCCAATACTCACTATGGCCAATGATGATATAACCCACCCCATCCCCGACCTGACCGGCTACATCACAGAGGGACAGATTGTACTAGACCGGGCGCTTGACAGGCGTGGCCTGTATCCACCTATTGGTGCTCTACCATCCCTCAGCCGTCTGATGAAGGACGGTATCGGAAAGGGATTTACAAGGGAGGATCACCCCTCTCTGTCAAACCAGCTATTCTCCTCCTATTCAAAGGTTCAGGAGGCGCGGTCACTTGCCTCTGTTATTGGTGAGGAGGAGCTCTCCGACCTGGACAAGAAATATCTGGAGTTTGGCCGCCTTTTTGAGAGCAAGTTTATAGCCCAGGCACAAAATGAGAACCGGACAATTAACCAGACACTCACCATTGGATGGGAACTTCTTTCCACCCTTCCCCAGGAGGAGCTCGACCGAGTTGAGACATCACTCATAAAAAAATATATGTCTATCGGCTCAGATTTTGAATAAGGGGGTGTATAGATGTCGACAGTTCCAACAAAAGGTAACCTTCTAGCCACCAAGCGCTCACTGGAGCTTGCAACCTCCGGCTTTGATCTGATGGACCGCAAAAGAAACATTCTGGTCCGGGAACTCATGGGGCTTATAGACATCGCTGAAGAGATACAGTCCCAGATAGATAAAACTTTCTCATCCGCCTACAAAGCTTTGAGGATTGCAAATATAACTCTAGGCATAATTGATTCAATTGCTGCCACAGTACCCATAGATAAGTCCGTTGAAATTAAATACCGCTCAATCATGGGTGCGGAGATTCCGTCGGTTAAATCCGACACATCCTCCCCCAAAGTGCCTTATGGTTTTCAGGATACAAACTCAGCTCTTGACGAAGCTTTCATGAGGTTCCACGAGGTCAAGTTGCTGTGTGCCAGGCTATCTGAAGTTGAGACCACAATTTACATTCTTGCGGGGGATATCAAAAAAGTACAAAAGCGCGCAAATGCGCTTAAAAATATCATTATCCCAAGATTTTCCAACGATGTCAAATTCATCACAGACGCTCTTGAGGAGAAGGAACGTGAAGAATTTGCCAGGCTCAAAGTAATCAAAAGCAGAAAATAAAGATACCGTCCCCGACTCGTAATGAATCAGGGACGGCCTTTTTCATTCCTCTATTGCCTCGCGTTGTCTGAAAAGCAGTGATATACACCAAATACCGGCAAGTCCAACTAGGGTATAGATTATTCGGCTCACTCCAGCCGTCTGCCCTCCAAATAGGTAAGCTACAAGGTCAAATCTAAAAAGTCCGACCAGCCCCCAATTCAGAGCACCTATTATAGCTAAAACCAATGCTATTCTATCTAAAATCATATCCGTACTCCTGTCTGACCGGCTAGATTACACTTTTTGGACAGCTTGACTTTTGTACCGGTCAGATATATTATTGTCATTACTCGGAGGATTATCAAAAATGATGAAAAATTATCAGATTGAGCTGGATAAAATAATTAAAGGCATTTCTGCAGATGCTAAAAAGCCAACACTTTTGCTACATGGATGCTGTGCGCCATGTTCAAGTTATGTTTTGGAATACCTATCCACAATATTCAAAATTACACTATTTTTTTACAACCCAAACATCTTCCCGGAAAATGAATACCTGCGCCGCCTTGAAGAAGAAAAAAGACTCATTGATTCTATGGACACCCAGGAACCCATAAAACTTATTGCGGGACCATACAACAAGGAACTCTTTTACACTACAATAGAGGGCCTTGAAGACCAACCCGAGGGTGGAAAACGCTGTAAAAAGTGTTTTGAACTCCGGCTTGAACTGGCCGCCAAAACCGCTTCAGAGCTAGGTTTTGATTACTATACCTCTGCCCGCT
>CAZIVK010000187.1:0-4005 GCA_964542515.1 uncultured Oscillospiraceae bacterium
CATCATCCTTAAAGCGCTTGAGGCTTGAGAGTGTGCCTTCATGAACAACAATACCGTCACGGATAATACGAACTTGGGCGTTACGTAGGATTTTTCCGGTCTGTACATAAGATCCGGCAATAGTACCGATGTTTGAGGCGTGGAATGTCTGCCTGACAAGTGCCTGACCAAGGACTTCCTCCTCATATTTAGGAGCTAGTAGACCCTTCATGGCGGACTCAATTTCCTCTATTGCTTCGTAGATGACGCGGTAGTAGCGTATATCTACACCGTTGCGTTTGGCGTTTTCAGCGGCGGAGGCGTCAGATCTGACGTTAAAGCCAACTATGATAGCGCTGGCGGTTGAGGCCAGTAGAACGTCTGATTCATTTACGGCGCCAACTGCTCTGTGTATGACACGTACGCGGGCTTCTTCGTTTTCAATCTTTTCAAGGGAAGTTTTAAGAGCTTCAGCGGAGCCCTGGACATCAGCTTTTAGAACTATATTGAGGTCCTTAATTTCACCCTCTTTGATCTGTGCAAAGAGATCATCCAGAGTAACTTTTGAAGTAACTTGTGACGCTTCACGCTCTTTGATTTTACGCTCCTCAACAAGTTCACGGGCCATGCGTTCGTCTTCAACGGCGTTAAAGTGGTCTCCGGCTTCAGGAACTTCTGAAAGTCCGGTGATCTCAACAGGTGTTGATGGGCCGGCCTGTTCAATTTTGTTTCCGCGGTAGTCTGTCATTACGCGGACTCTACCAACAGAAGTACCTGCAATTATGACATCACCTGAGTTTAGTGTACCATTTTGAACCAGAATTGTGGCAACAGGTCCTCTGCTTTTATCAAGCCTTGCCTCTATAACGGCACCAAAAGCCCGGCGGTTTGGATTTGCTTTGAGTTCCTTCATTTCAGCGGTGAGGAGGAGCATCTCTAGGAGGTTCTCCATTCCTTCTCCGGTCTTTGAGGAAACTTTGCAGACGATTGTTTCTCCACCCCACTCCTCAGGAATGAGGGTGTGTTCTGTCAACTGCTGCATAATACGTTCAGGGTTTGCGGTCTCTTTGTCCATCTTGTTGATGGCTACAATTATAGGAACATCAGCTGCCTTGGCGTGGTTTATTGCTTCAATGGTCTGAGGCATTATGCCGTCATCAGCAGCGACGACTAGGATTGCAATATCTGTTACATTAGCACCGCGGGCGCGCATTGAAGTAAATGCGGCGTGTCCGGGGGTGTCAAGGAATGTGAGTTTATTACCGTTGTAGTCAACAGAGTAAGCACCAATGTGCTGGGTGATACCACCAGCTTCACCTGCGGTAACTTTACTGTTCCTGATATAGTCGAGAAGGGAGGTTTTTCCGTGGTCTACATGCCCCATAACAACAACAACCGGGCTTCTGGTTACGAGGTTTTCGTCTTGGTCTTGTGATTCGTCAATTAGGATTTCTTCTATTGTTACATGGATCTCATGCTCAACCTTTGCACCGAACTCAAGTGCTACAAGAGTGGCGGTGTCATAGTCAATTATTTCTGAGAGGGAGGCCATAATTCCGAGTTTGATAAGGGTTTTGACGACCTCGGCTCCTGTCTTTTTAAGACGTAAGGCCAGCTCACCAACAGATATCTCATCAGGAATGGAGACCTTGATAGGTTGCTTTCTGATGCGTTCAATTTCAATACGACGCAATTTATCCTGCTCGTTATAGCGTTTTCTTTGTTGTGGTCCGCGACCTCTATCGGGGGTTCTCTTAAATTTCTCTTTACCGGGATTAAGTTTCTTTGCCTTATCCGGGACGAGTTTATCTACTTTGTCGTCATACTTAGCGAGGTTTACAGCTGGACCGCCGCGTGTGTCTATGATGTGGACATTACTGCCGCCTTTAACACCGGAGTGTTCGTTAGATGTAATAATAGTGGCTTGCTCCTTTGTTTGTTGAGGTGTAGGAGTAACGGTAGGTTGCTGAGGTCTGTTACCCTGGTTTTTACGGTTCGCTTGGGTGGCTGCGGGCTTCGGAGCCAGAGGTGCGGTCTTCTCCGGAGCTGTTTTAACAGACTTCTCCGCAAGTGTGTTTGCTGACTTCTGTGCCCCTGCGGCGGCGTTTACCACAGCGGCCGGGGCTTCTTCCGGAGCCGGTGCTGGTTTTTGTTTAACTGCCTTTTCGGCTGCAGCAAAGTACTTGGCAATATCATCAACCTGATTGTGCTGTGTAATGTAGTCAAAAATCAGATTGAGTTCCCTGTCTGTAAGCACCTGCATATGGTTTTTTGGTGTGGTTTCATAGTCCGATAAGATTTGAGAAATCTGCTTAGATGTCATATTAAAATCTTTAGCGACCTCATGAACCCGGTATTTAAATAAGCTACTCATTAAGAATGCACCTCCGTTTTATTGCGCTGAACTAACTATCTGCGGCGTCTACGTTCCTTTTGCCGCTTTGATTTTCTAAATTTTATGCCTTCAAGTTTTTTTCTCAAGTCACTATAACCGTCTTTGGGGTCGTAGTCATTTATGGGACTCATTCCGTCTATGGAGAGGAGTTCGTCAAGGATAACAAGACTAAAGCCCGAGTCGGTAAAAGCAACCATGGAACAAGAAGACTTTCCAAGAGCTGATCCTATTTCAGCTTTAGAATAGGGTAGCTCAAAGAGTGGAATATCTGTGTCCGCCGTGCGGTTAATCAGGTTATTTTTTGTGTTACCGGAGCTGTCAAATGCAACAAGAACAATTCTGGCCTTTTTTTCCTTGATAGCTACTGTAACAGGTGTTTCACCCGATTCTAAGTTGCGTCCTCTGTAGGCGAGGCCTATGAGGTTTAGTATTTTATTCATTTTCAGCAAGCTCCGTTCTTAGCTGCTGGAAGATTTCGTCCGGAATGGGGGAGGACAATGCCCTCTCAAGAGCCCTTGATTTTACGGACCTGTTGAGGCAAGCTTCTTCCGGGCAGATGTATGCACCGCGGCCGGGCTTTTTTCCATGTAGGTCAATGGATATTTCCCCACTTTGGTTACGGACAACTCTAATCAGCTCCCGCTTGGGTTTCATTTCACGGCATCCTAAACACTGCCGCATGGGGACCTTCTTCATATCTCCTGGGAACTCGGCTTTATGTCTATTTTAAAGCCGGTAAGTCTGGCTGACAGTCTTGCATTTTGGCCTTCACGCCCTATGGCGAGTGAGAGTTGGTCGTCTGGGACGACGACGCGGCAACTGTTACCTTCTTCTAGGATTGTGACGTTTAGGACGGTTGCAGGGGAGAGTGCTGCGGCTATATACTCTGCGGGGTCATCACTGTACCTGATGACGTCAATTTTTTCACCGCGGAGCTCCTCAACAATGCTTTCAACTCTTGAACCACGTGGGCCTATACAGGCACCGATAGGATCAACGTTGGGGTCATTTGAGTGTACTGCAAGCTTAGTGCGCATTCCCGCTTCACGGGCTACGCTTTTGATTTCGACAGTCCCGTCATGGATTTCAGGAACTTCAAGTTCAAACAGGCGCTTTACAAGTCCGGGATGGGTCCGAGAGATAAGTATTTGGGGGCCCCTGTTCCCGTTTCTAACCTCTACAACGTAGACTTTAACACGATTTCCCTCAGTTAAATTGTCTCCGGGAATTTGCTCTCCTGCTAGGAGAACGGCTTCGTTGTGACCGCTTTTGCTTCCCATATCCAGAAAGATGTTGCCATTTCTGTTATCCACTCTCGTGACTACAGCATTGATAAGTTCGTGCTGTTTAGATGTGAACTCCTGAAATATTAGGCCGCGCTCAGCTTCACGGATACCCTGGATAATAACTTGTTTGGCTGTCTGTGCGGCGATACGGCCAAACTTTTTGGTTTCAATGTAGATGTTGACGAAATCTCCGATGTTCACACGCTTTGTGATTTCACCAGCCTGTTCAAGAGATAGTTGCCCTGCCGGATCCTCTACCTCTTCTACAACTTCTTTTCTTACGTACATGCGTATTTCTTTCTTTACCTCGTCCGCCTCCACGAAGACCTTGTCAAGCGAGCTCGC
>CAZIVK010000188.1:0-3985 GCA_964542515.1 uncultured Oscillospiraceae bacterium
AAATAAATGAATACTAAACCTAATCATTCGTCATATAGTTTGCGTGATTAAAGCATAGTAATGTGCCCGATTTGTTATAGAATGTAGTTATCGGACACCATATTAATATATGAAGGAGAAAATAGAATGAAGAAACTTATTGCACTCATCCTCTGCGCACTAATGCTTGTCGGCATATTAGCAGCATGTGACAATGGGAATGAAACTGTATCTCCCACGCCGACACCCGTTTCCCCAACAAATGTGTCGGATGAACCTGATGATCAGGAACCCGATGATTCTGCTGAGCTCAGTCTCCCAATCGTAGATGAGAAGGTAACATATACGGTTTGGAATGGGCCTATCAGCGTAACTGCCGGTATGGAGACACCAAATGACTCAACAGCGTACCAAAAAGCTGAGGAGCTGACAAATATCCATATTGAGTGGATGCAACCTACATCCGGCCAGGAGCAGGAGCAGTTCAACCTTATAATGGTATCCCAAAACCTACCTGATATGTTTTTCTCAGGCAATGCCTTTGGACCGGCCTGCTACTACATAGGGGGCTATGACAAGTATATTGATGACGGCCTTATTATCGACCTTTCCGACCTCATAGAGGCTTATGCCCCAAATTATGATGCGCTAAGGAATGTTGATGAAACCGTGCGCAGGAACACAATGACAGACTCAGGAAACGTCCCATATTTCCGCACAATCAGTGAGGAGAGAGAACCTACGTGGGTGGGAGTCTGGGCAAGACAGGATTGGCTGGACCAATCAGGTACCGGCATTGTAGCAAACAATGTCAATACATACGGTGAATTCCATGATATGCTTGCTGCCCTTAAGGACTACTCCGGCATAGCTCCGTATTACTTGTGGACCAATAAGACGGGCATTGAGGAAGTTCTAATGGCAGGATATGGAGTTCTTACAGGTTATGTTAACCGTGGTGGAACGGCTGTATTCGGACCTACCGACCCCGGTTATCGCGACTACTTAGAAATGATGAGTGAGTGGTTTGCTGAAGGTTTGATAGACCCGGAATTCTTTGCACGTGACGGCGTATTTGCCGATATGGCAATGATGATCAATGGCGACTTTGGTGCTTTCCAATTCTTCTACTCGTCGGGAATGATAGAGGACCAGATTCCTGCGGATGTAGGAGCTGACCTACAGGGCGTAAAGCCCCCCGTCAAGAACGCGGGAGATATCCGTAAGCTCACTTATAACAACGTGCCACACACAGTGCTGGGCGGTGGAAACGCAACTATAACAACCAACTCTGATGATGTTGTTCCGCTCGTAAAGTGGATGGATTTCTTTTATTCGGAAGAGGGAGCCCTGCTAGGTAACTGGGGTATCAACGGAGAGGCCCATGTAGTTGGACCAGATGGAGAGCCTCAGTGGACAGAACTAATATTTGCCAACCCTGATGGCCTGAACTCGGGAGAAGCTCAAGGGCTCTACTCCATAGGACCAATACATCCAAAGCTCTACGATTGGATACGTGGATTCTCGCCTACCATGCCTGAAAAGAACCTCAAAGTGGGTACTGATGTATGGGATCGCGACTACGTTGAGACCGAAACAATGCCAGAAATAGCTATTTCTGTAGAAGAATCCGCAGAATACTCCACACTCATGAGTGACATAAAGACCTTTGTAGAGGAAAACACTCTTAAGTTGATATTGGGATAAAAACCAATGTCTGAATGGCAGTCCTACGTTGACTGGATTGAAAGCCACGGATTGGATCGCTGCACAGAAATTCAACAAATTGCCTTGGGTCGTTACAACGAGAGGTAGAACTAACTAAAATAAGGAGCTGTCCCGCTTAGAACTAAAAGTTCTAAGTGTGACAGCTCCTTTTACAGTTTTAAAAAGAATTGCTGATATAGATTACTTAAATAATGTAAATTTCATCAGGAGTGGGGCGAGTGTGTTTGCTACAGTTGACATGGTCTTAATGAAGATGTCAAGTGCAACGCCAACAACGTCCTTGCGGGTGTCACCAATAGTGTCACCAGTGACTGAAGCTTTGTGAGCATCTGAACCTTTGCCATGTCCCTTGAGCTGGCCTGATTCAATGTATTTCTTAGCGTTGTCAAAGGCACCGCCGGAGTTGCCCATGAACAGAGCTCTCGGTACTGCTACGATAGTTGCACCAACCAAGAGACCGCCAACAAACTCAACGCCAAACAAGAAACCACCTATGGCAGGAATCAGGAGTGCCAGGATAGAGGGCAAGAGCATCTTCTTCAGAGCGTTGGAAGCTGCCATTGCAACGACCTTGTTATAGTCCGGCTTTACAGTACCCTCCATAACACCTGGAATGGAAAGCTGTGCATCACCTTCATCAGCCATGAGACGGGCAGATTCTATGGTATTATCTGTCAGTAGAGCAGAGAAATATTCAATCAGTGCGCCACCAATCAAACCACCTGCAATGACAACGAAAGAGGCAATGTTAAGTACCGGTACTTTACCAATTGCGGTGTAGTTTCCTACGTAAGCCACAATCAGGGAGACGGTGGCAAATGCAGCAGAACCGATGGCAAAACCTTTACCAATGGCTGCGGTAGTGTTTCCTACAGCGTCAAGTTTATCTGTAATTGCACGAACCTTGTGGTCCAAGCCGCAGGACTCGGCAAAACCACCGGCGTTGTCTGCGATAGGTCCAAAGGCGTCGATGGAAACAGTAACTGCTACAAAGGATAGCATACCCAGGGCGGATAGAGCGATGCCATAGATTCCGGAAAGCTTACCCGATATAAAGAGGGCGATGCCGATTACAAGGACTGGCAGTAAGACGGAACGGGAACCGATAGCGTCACCTTTTGTAACAACAAACGCGTCACCTTCGTGAGCAATTTCCGCCAAGCTTCTGGTTGGTTTAAAATCTGTACTTGTATAATACTCTGTGATGGACCCGATGGCCACACCGCTGATGACTCCCAGAACACTGGCGGCCCAAGGACTTAACCAGCCAATTGCAAAATCATCATACAGAGGTACATTTCTAAAGATGAAGTAGGATAAGATTAGACCACCGATTATGGTGAAACTTGCGGCCATCCAGGTGGTGATGTTCAGATCTTTGGCAGGTTCGTCACCCATTTTTCTGTTTATCCCCACAAAAATGGCGACAAGGCAGCTGAGGAGACCAACGCCTGCAAAGAGGAATGGGAAGGTACTTGTTGCTTTAAAAGTTGCGTCTGTAATGTGTTCCGGGGCGTTAAGGAAAAGTGTGACAGAAATCATAACTCCAGCTGAGATAGTGGCAACAAAGCTCTCAAGCAGGTCAGAGGCGTTACCGGCTATGTCATTGACATTGTCGCCAATAAAGTCTGCTACAACGTTTGGTATACGACTGTCATCTTCCGGCATATCATGACGAATCTTAGCCAGGATATCCGACGAGATATCTGCAGCCTTGGTATAGTTTCCACCAGCAACGCGGTTAAACATTGCAACTACGGAACAACCAAGCGAATAGCTGGTTATACGCATGATGTCTGGGTTGGTTACCAAATTTCCAATAAAACCGCCGCCAGTAGCACGTGGGTTAATGCCACCGTTAATGATAAACACCAGGATCAGGCCGATTAAACCAAAGGCCTGCACGCCTAAGCCACTGATGCTGCCGCCTCTAAGAGCGACCTTGACGGTCTGCGCGATAGATAGGGTTTTCTGTGCTTGGTTTGCGGCACGAACGTTGGCGTAAGTTGCGCTACGCATACCCAAAATGCATGCGGCACTGCTCATGGCAGCACCTAAGATGAAAGTTAGTCCACTACTTTTTTCTAAGAATAATGAGAGTAAAGCGGCTAATATGACTACAACTATTCCAATTCCCTTATACTCTGTTTTTAAAAAGGTAGAAGCACCATCTCGAATAATTTTGGCAAGCTCCCTCATCTCTTCATTTCCTTCTTCCATCTTTTTTATCTGGAAAAAGTTGTTAAATAAGTAGATAATAGAGAGAATGCCTACGCCT
>CAZIVK010000189.1:0-3975 GCA_964542515.1 uncultured Oscillospiraceae bacterium
CTTGGGGCTCGCAAAAAAGATATAACCCGCGTATTTGATGCCGAAACTTGCATCCTTGGCGTTTTTTCAGGCCTACTGGGCATAGCTATAGCGTACCTGGCCACAATCCCAATCAACAGCATCATCTTTAGACTCACTGATCTTGCCAATGTGGCAAACCTCCAGCTAGATCACGCAGGCTTTTTGATACTAATAAGCACAGCACTCACCATGCTTGGAGGCCACATACCTGCCAAAATGGCGTCCCGCAAAGACGCGGTTGAAGCGCTCCGCACAGAATAACACTTTTAGACACTATTTTAAACACCGGACCGGGTCCGGTGTTTAATTTTTGAGTGGAGAAGCATGCCCACTATTAACAGGGCAGGAAAACCAATTGCCCCGAGCAGTCCAATCTTCAGGTTGTCTCCAAAGAACCCGGACAGCAGTCCAACCACAGCAGGACCGGATGCACAACCCAGGTCACCTGCAAGAGCCAACAGTGCAAAAAGTGCCGTGCCTCCTCTGGGGATATCTGCTGCGGCCATACTAAATGTGCCGGGCCACATAATGCCGACCGCCAGACCAACTATTCCGCAGCCAACCAGTGAAATAACCGGCAGTGGTGAAAGTGAGGCCATAAGGTAACCCACGACCGCCAGAACAGCGCATCCGGTAAGATACTTTTGCAAGTTAATCTTCTGGCTGTATTTGGAGTAGAACACCCGTGCACTGCCCATTAGAATGGCAAACATACATGGACCCGCAAGATCTCCTGCAGTCTTAGAAATGTTAAGTCCGGACTCCGCAAAAGCTGAGGCCCACTGACTCATTGCCAGCTCAGATGCACCCGCACATACCATCAACAGCACATATATCCAAAACATCTTTTTTGAAAACAGCTTTTTCAACGGAAGGCTTGGGACATCCTCATTCAGCTGATACACCGGTACCTGGGTAAAATACAGTGCGTTAAGCAGAGGAAGCACCGCCCAAATACCCGCTAACACAGGCCAGTTTCCAATGCCAAATAGGACAAAGAACAAAGTAGAGGCAAGTATTACCGCTACGCTACCCCAGCAGTAGAATGAGTGCAGTAGGCTCATAACCCCTGACTTGTTGTCATTTGGACAGGCCTCAACTATTGGACTTACTAATACCTCAATTATACCGCCACCTATGGCATAAATAACCACAGCTAGCACCAGCCCTATGTATGGGTCTGCAAAGAGGTTGGGTAGTACTCCAAGACTAAGCAGCCCAACTGCTGCAAACAAGTGGGCCATTACTATAGATGCTTTATACCCAATCTTATCTGCAAAGAACATTGTAACTGCATCAGCACACAGCTGAACGCAAAAGTTTATAGCAACCAGTAGTGCAATCTTATCAAATGAGATATTGTAGCCGTTGTGAAAGGTTATAAACAGGAGAGGTGCAAAATTATTGATGATTGCCTGAGTGATATAGCCAAAGCAACTTGCTATCAATGTATGTGTAGTGTTTTTTAGTATGGTCATTACATTTCCCTTTTTATTGTATTTCGCTAAAACACCACCCTAACGCAGCTTGGTTAAGGTGGTGTCTGGGGCTTAAGTGACGTCTAAACGTGCTTAATAACCGGATTGCGAGCTGCAGAAACTTCATCCACGCGCCTGACCGGTGTGTTATGTGGTGCGGCCTTAAGAAGTTCGGGTGAAGTTTTAGCTTCCTCTGCTATTTGTAGCATTGCGGAGATGAAGTCGTCAAGTGTTTGGACACTTTCTGTTTCAGTGGGTTCTATCATCATTGCCTCGTGGACAGTTAGTGGGAAGTAGATTGTAGGTGGGTGGTACCCATAGTCTATGAGGCGCTTTGCAATGTCCAGGGTGGTAATTCCCTTGTCATTCTTTATGCCACCAAGTACAAATTCGTGTTTGCAAAGTTTATCAATTGCTAGGGTGTAGGTGTCTTTAAGGGCATTCATTACATAGTTTGCGTTGATGACAGCACTTATACTTACATCCCTTAGTCCAGAGGCTCCCATTGAGAGGATGTAGGCATACGCCTTTACGCAAACACCAAAATGACCGTAGAAACTCTTAACTTTACCAATTGAGCCTGCCTTGGAGTAGTACAAGGAGTAGATGTCACCCTGTTTTACTACAGTTGGTGTAGGCAGGAACTTAGCCAGGTCTTCCCTCACTCCAACGGGACCACTACCAGGACCTCCACCGCCGTGTGGCGTGGAAAACGTCTTGTGCAGGTTGAGATGAATAATGTCAAAACCCATATCACCTGGTCTTGTCACTCCCAGGATGGCGTTGGCATTTGCACCGTCGTAGTACATAAGGCCGCCCTCGCCATGCACAACATCACAAATCTCCTTTACACCGGACTCAAAAAGTCCCAAGGTGTTTGGGTTAGTCAGCATCATACCGGCAACATCAGGGCCCATGGCAGCCTTTAGCTTGTCAATATTTACGTCACCATTGCTGTCCGATTCTATCTCAACAACCTCATATCCAAGTACAGATGCACTTGCCGGGTTTGTTCCATGAGCCGAGTCGGGCACTATTATTTTTGTCCTTTTGGTGTCCCCTCTGTCCTCATGATATGCCTTCATGATCATTAGACCTGTCAACTCCCCGTGTGCACCTGCAGCAGGTTGGAGCGACACCTCAAACATGCCAGTAATTTCCTCCAGTGATTTCTGCAACTCATACATAACTTCAAGAGCACCTTGGACCGTCTCCTCGGGTTGTAGGGGGTGTATCCCACTAAACCCTTCATAAGAGGCCACAGCCTCGTTTACCTTGGGGTTATACTTCATAGTGCACGATCCCAGTGGATAAAAACCACTGTCAACACCGTAATTCTTGGTGGATAGGTTTGTGTAGTGGCGCACTATGTCCACTTCACTAACTTCAGGCATACGTAAAGATGAATGCCCGATGAGCTCCTCAGGGATCATATCCTCAACCGCGAGGGCGTCCACATCACATCTTGGTAAACTAAAAGCTCTGCGACCTTCACGTGAAAGTTCAAAAATCAGCTTATTGTAGTCACTCATCACCTATGCCCTCCCCTTTTTGGTTGCTGCACTTACCATGCAGGTGGTAAGGTAGTCAATTTCAGCCTTAGTACGCTTTTCTGTAACACACATGATGAGGCTATTTGTGTACTCCGGGTACTCCTTAGATAGCAAATAGCCTCCCAAGATGCCCTTGTCCAATAGTTCCTTGTTAACGGTTGCAGGGTCCGCAGCACTGGTTACCACAAATTCTATAAAGAATGGTCTGTCAAATAGGGGCATATAGGCTCCACTTTCAATTAACTTCTTCTGAGCGTAGTGCGCTTTCTGCATACACTGAGTGGCAACCTCACGCAGACCACTTTCACCCATAGTTGCCATGTAAATGGCTGAAGAAAGTGCGTTGAGTCCCTGATTTGAGCAGATATTTGAGGATGCCCTGCCCCTCCTTATGTGCTGCTCACGTGCCTGCAGTGTCAAAACATAAGCACGCTTGCCATCCACGTCCTTGGTCTGTCCCACAATGCGTCCGGGCATTTTGCGCATCAACTTGCTTCCGGTTGCAAGAAAACCAACGTATGGTCCACCAAAATTGAGGCTGTTGCCCAGGGACTGGCCCTCTCCCACGGCTATATCCGCTCCGTACTCCGACGGTTTTTTCAAAACTGCCAATGATATAGGGTCAACATAGCTTATAAACAGGGCCTTGGTTGAGCTTAGTATACTGCCAACACCCTCCATATCCTCAATAACGCCAAAGAAGTTTGGACTTTGAACCACTACAGCAGCCAGGTCACTGTCATTTACGATTTCCTTAAGCTGTGACATGTCCGTAGCACCCTTGTCCATCCCTATTTCAACAATTTTATAACCGCATAGGCCCATGTATGTATCCAGAACCTTCCGAACCTCAGGGTTTACAGTTTTTGATACGGCAATGGTGTTCCTACGCGTGCTGTCCACAGCCATCCGTGCCGCTTCCG
>CAZIVK010000190.1:0-3957 GCA_964542515.1 uncultured Oscillospiraceae bacterium
TTTTTATAGTTTAATATGGTTGAAGAAGCTTGTCCAAATAGCGTATAATGGAAATAATAGCATTATAATTTTTAAATCAAACTTATGGAGGGCTTATGGATAAGGAAAATTTAGGCAGTCCAAGACGGATTTACATTATTGGCAGCGGGACTGCGGGACTTTCGGCGGCAAAGGCTGCAAGAGCGCAAGACCCGGAGGCAGAAATAACCATGGTAAGTGCAGATAGTCGGTTGCCGTATTATAGGCTCCGTCTTTGTGAATACATTGGACAAGAAATAGATTACGGCAAACTTGAAATAAACAAGCAGGAGTGGTTTGAGGATAACAGGATTAATTTGATTTTCTCCTCAAAAGTTACTGATTTAGATGCTAAGGCCAAGGAATTTACTGCAAATGGCAAAGAGTACAGCTTTGATAGCCTGGTGGTAGCAACCGGGAGCTCACCAATCATGCCTCCGTTTAAGGGTAAAGAGCTCCTGGCGGTCCATACTTTATGGACAAGTGAGGATGTAGCCGGAATCAATACGAGCCTTGTGGACGCAAAGAAGGCTGTTGTTATAGGTGGTGGGCTACTTGGACTTGAAACAGCTCATAAGATCTCAGCTATGGGTATAGATGTGACCTTGATTGAGGGCATGCCAAGACTTCTGCCTAAGCAGCTGGATGAGGATGGATCTAGAATATTTAATGACAAGGTTCAGAGCCTTGGTATATCAGTGGTTTGTGGAAAATCTGTATCCGGATTTGAAGGTGATAGCAATGGACGTGTGGCACGCGTTCGTATGGCTGATGACACACTGTTTGATGCTGATATTGTTGTTGTAACTGTTGGTGTTGCGCCTAACACTGCAATCTGCCATGACAGTGGGATTAATATTGAACGCTTCCTGAGCGTTAATGAAAAGATGGAGACCAGTGTTAAGGACATATATGCTGCAGGGGATGTTGCATGCTTCAACGGCAGATGGTTTGGACAATGGGCTGTTGCGGGCGCCCAGGGACTGGTTGCGGGAACAAATGCGGCCGGTGGGAATACGGAGTATAAAATAACGGATATCCCCTATGTGCTCGTCTCTATGGGTACTAGGGTAATATGTTCCGGGGATATAGGAGTTCCACAACCGGATCAGTCCGGAGCAATTTATGACATCAACCAGATTATGGATTTGGAACAGTTTTCTTACTCCAGGCTCGTATTCTGTGAGGGGATATTTGTTGGGTATGTACTAATTGGAGAACCGGCAAAGGGATTTAACAAACTCCAGTCATTGGTTCAGACTAGTGCAAGCGCTGCGGATCTCAATGGTTTGTTGTACCCGTAAAAGCACGCATGCGGATGAATATAAAGGGTGAATGTGCGGATATTAGTATCATTACTGTTGCAGAAAAGGGTGGTTAAGTGGTACTAGACAATAGTTATACGGGTTTACCGGATATGTTTTATACAAAGGTTCATCCCGTTGCGGTGAAAGCACCAAAGATGGCCTTGTTTAACCGTGACTTGGCAAAGTCTTTGGGGCTGAATGCCGAAATGATGCAGAGCGAGATCGGAATACAGCTGCTTGCCGGCAATAGAGTTCCTGAAGGCTCTACTCCTATTGCGCAAGCGTATGCAGGTCACCAGTTTGGACATTTCACTATACTTGGAGACGGTCGTGCTGTGCTACTTGGTGAGCAAAGCACTCCTTTAGGTGCAACAGTTGATATTCAGCTTAAAGGATCTGGGAGAACACCCTATTCCCGTGGTGGTGATGGTCGTGCAACTGTTGGCCCTATGTTACGTGAGTATATAATTAGTGAAGCTATGCACGCACTTGGTATACCAACTACACGTAGTCTTGCAGTAGTAACAACCGGTGAGCTGGTACTGCGTGAAACCATGCTCCCAGGGGCTGTGTTAACCCGTGTAGCAGCTAGTCACCTGCGCGTTGGCACCTTTCAGTATGCGGCTAGTAGGGGCACTGAGGAGGAACTGCGGGCTCTGGCTGACTACACTATAAAGAGACATTTTAGTGAGTTGCTTGAGGATTACAATCCATATATCGCACTTCTCAGGGAAGTTATCCGGCGGCAGGCTCTGCTGATATCCAAGTGGCAGCTGGTGGGTTTCATTCATGGAGTTATGAACACAGATAATATGACAATTAGCGGTGAAACCATTGACTACGGTCCGTGTGCCTTTATGGATGTCTACAATCCCAAGACAGTGTTTAGCTCTATTGATACAAGAGGACGCTATGCCTACGGGAACCAGCCAATTATTGGGCAGTGGAACCTAGTGCGCTTTGCTGAAACGCTTCTGCCGCTGTTGGGGAAAGAGGAGAAAAGAGCTGTAGAAATAGCTGAGGATGAAATATCTAAGTACACAGACATTTACCAGGACTATTGGACTGATGGCATGAGAGCCAAATTGGGGCTTTTTAATGCAGAAACAGAGGATATATCACTTTTCACTGACCTCCTTAAAATAATGGAGAGCTATGGTGCGGATTACACTAATACATTTCTTGCGCTAACCTTTGATGAGGTAAAGGCCGGACCGATGTTTTGTGCGGATGAGTTTAAAGAGTGGCACGACAGATGGATGCTAAGGTTGAATAGGCAAGTAGAGACACAGGATGATGTCAATGAGCTTATGCGCAACAGTAACCCGGCAGTTATTCCACGTAACCGCAGGGTGGAGGATGCGCTGGATAGCGCAGTTTCAGAAGGGGACTACACCTTGGTGGAAAAGTTAGTAGGTGTGCTTTCTGAACCGTTTTCTTACAATGCAGAACAGGCAGCTTATGCAGCTCCGCCAGATCCATCCGACGGTCCTTACCAAACTTTTTGCGGAACATAACAACAATCTAAAAAAATGAAATGAGGTGCAATATGAATGAGATATATTTAGCCGGAGGTTGCTTCTGGGGAACAGAAAAATATCTGGGCTCAATCCGTGGAGTTATTTCAACGGAAGTGGGTTACGCAAACGGTAACACTTTGAACCCAACATACGAGGAGGTATGCCACAAAAACACCGGTCATGCCGAAACTGTTAAGGTTATATATGACCCCAATGTAATAACTCTGGACTTCCTCTTGGGTATGTATTACAAGTCTATTAATCCTGTATCCGTTAACCGTCAAGGTGGTGACATAGGGTCCCAATACAGAACCGGTATTTATTACGTGAATGAGGCTGATATCCAAACAATAAAGGCATCGATTGACCGCCTTCAAAAGGATTACGGTAAGCCTATAGCAGTTGAAGTAAAGGAGCTCGTAAACTACAGCCGTGCTGAGGAGTATCACCAGAAGTATCTGGACAAGAACCCGGGTGGTTATTGCCACATCCCTGGATATATGTTTGAAAAAGCTGCTCAAGCTGTTGTTGATCCATCGGCCTACAGTACACCGGATCTTGATACTCTGAAAGAAAACCTTAACCCTAGGCAGTTCAATGTAACTCAAAACAGCGCAACTGAATCACCCTTCCAAAGCGAGTTAAATAGCGTGTTTGAGGAAGGTATATACGTGGATATTACTACAGGTGAACCCCTCTTTACATCAACTGACAAGTTTGATGCGGGTTGCGGATGGCCAAGTTTCTCAAAACCCATTGACCCTGATGTCATCAAGGAATTGCAGGACTCCTCACACGGCATGAAAAGAACAGAGGTGCGAAGCCGTGTGGGAGACGCGCACCTCGGTCACCTGTTTGACGATGGACCTGCTGACAAAGGTGGAATGCGCTACTGTATAAACGGCGCATCCTTGCGCTTCGTTCCTAAGGATAAGATGGAGACAGAGGGTTACGGTTATCTTTTAAGCTTTCTGTAAGCTATTTGCACTGAAATAGAACCAAAAAGAGACCATGTATATTAAGCTTGACGGCTTTTTATACACGGTCTTTGTTGATTAAACAATCGGTTGTTTTACAAATAAACCTCTTTATTACGCTAGAAAGATCGGAAG
>CAZIVK010000191.1:0-3925 GCA_964542515.1 uncultured Oscillospiraceae bacterium
ATTGCGGGTATATAGCTCAACAACGGAGCTGGCAGCTGCTGTCACAACCGCTATAGTTAAGCTGGCGTACCACGGAACACTCCCGCTGATTACCAAAATAATGAAAACCGCTATTAAGGACACTGTAAACATTCCAAGGGTCCCCTCAACACTTTTGCGCCCTTCAATCAGCTTGCCTTCAAGGTGGTGCTTTCCATATTTCTTTCCAATCAAAGCGGCAGTTGCATCACCAAAGCCCCAGGCAGATATACATGCGAGAACGAGCCATCTCTCTCCAAGCCAACCCCAACAAATACTATTGAGCGCAGCAAACATAATAAAGACAAGAACCAGGCTGTGTTTAATTTCACCTTTTTTCCGTTCTGTGAGCATTTCCGAATAACATTTCAGCTTTTCTGCCAAAGACAGCAACGGATATACGACAGCCACAAAAATCAGAGCCGCTAGTGATGCGACCCACCATGTCTGAAAGGCATATACCCACACAAACAAGGAACACAACAAAATAATATGCAGAAGCTTACGAAACACTTCTGAAGGGATGCGGACAAAACGCCGCAGCAACAGAGCTACTGAAGCGCACACAATAAAGTAGCCACACAATATTCCAAATCCTTGTAGAAGTTCAATCATATCTTAGCCCTCAGTGAGTTCAAATTTTTATGTATTATAGCACAGGATGGTTTACTAAGCAACCATTCTGTGCTATAGTTATCACTGAAAGGACTGTTGTAAATGGACATAGTAAAAGTATTTATTGAGAGCATTCTTTATCCGGCAATGGAAGTGAAAAACGGAAACCGCACCAGAAGGTATACTAAAGAATTAATTGAAACTCAGTCCTATAACAGCGGTGAGCTACACAGTCTCCAGAGGGAAAAGTTAATAAAATTATTAAATAATTGCCTACATAACGTGCCAGCATATAAAGATATCCCACTTACATCAAGTGAAATTGAACATGATCCATATGCAGCTTTAGAAAAGTTTCCTCTCTTAAGCAAAAGAGAGTTTATTAAGGATCCGGATATTTATCTCAGTACAACTGCTAACAAGGCAGGTTTAATTCCAAACGCAACAGGAGGCTCAACAGGAGAACCTGTCAAGTTTTATATGGACAGGTATGATGTAGAGCACTATGAAGCAGCACGCTGGAGAGGCTTATCCTGGGCAGGTATAACCCCAGGAAGTAGAAGTATTATGATTTGGGGCAATCCAATTGAACTAGATGCACAGAAACAAAAGAAAGTTTATTTTAAGGACAAATGGCTAAAAAATCGCATTGTTATATCAGCTTACACATTATCCCCAAGCCAAATTGATGAATATCTTCAAGTTATAAATAGGTTTAAACCTGAATATATTTACGGCTATGCCTCAGCACTTTACACATTTGCTTCTATGATGAACAGCAATTCAAAAAAGGTTGATATAAACCTCAAAGCAGTTGTATCAACAGCTGAAACTTTACATGACTTCCAAAGGGATGAAATAGCTCAAGCTTTCCAATGCCCTGTACTTAACGAATACGGCGCTCGTGACGCTGGTATTTTGGCATATTCCTGTCCAGAAAATAATATGCACATTTCTAGTGAGAATGTCATAATTGAAATCCTAGACCCAATAACATTGATGCCCTGTGAAGCTAACAGGAGTGGTCTAGTTGCAACTACTGATTTAAACAATTTATCCATGCCTAGGCTCAGATATCTTCTTGGAGACTTAGCTACGCTTTCTGATGAGAAGTGCCAATGCGGCATTAACCTCCCATTGATAACTAGTATAGATGGCAGGCAGGACGACATGCTTCAAATGCCTGACGGAACATTAGTACATGGCAATTTTGTTAACCAGCTAACTCGCAAAAGGAAGTCAATCGAGAAGTTCCAACTAATCCAAAAGGACGCAAATACCGCCATCCTCAATGTTGTTTTAAACTCGGAATATGATAATGATATAGATGCTTTTGTCTATGACATCAACGAGATAATTCCCGGAGTTACCGTTACCGTCAACATAGTTGATCAAATACCTGCTGGCAAGTCCGGAAAGTTCAGATATGCTATCCGTGACTTTGATCTAAATAGATCAGAAGTCACTGTAACCCCTAAATAGACCACAATAAAAATAATAAAATAGGCCACAATAAAGTGCCGTAGAAGGATACAATGTATCAATCTACGGCACTTGGCTCTCCGAAGGCTTTGGAAGGGCTTTCTGTTTCTGAGTTCAGTCGCCTTCGGTGCTTATTTTTAAGGATCTTTCCGCAGTAAAAGGAGACTAATTAGATAAAAAATAGTTATGCCAGTAACAATACCAAGGGAGTCAATCAGCACGTCACCAAACTGCATGCTCCTACCCGGAACAAAATACTGCTGGACCTCATCAACCACTGCATACAGAAAACCAAAAAGAAATGACCAGACCAGCTTCCTACGTAAACCAAAAGTATAGGTCCACATAGCAGCAGTTACCAGCACACCCAAAAGAAGGTATGACAAGTAATGAGCAAACTTCCGGACTACACCCTGAAGCTGGTCAACAAACACAGCCCTTTCCGTTACATCCATATCCTTAAAAGATGGATTAAAAACAGAAGCAAACACCTCTATAACTCCACCACTCAGCGTAGACGACTCCTCAGCACTCTGCCCCGACATAATAAACAACACAGCCAGCCACAATACAACAAGAGCCCAAAGTAAATACCGACTTCTCATGAAAGGTTATCCAATAAAATAGGAGTATAAAGTATCTATATCAGCAGTGTCAAGATACCCAATAAGTAAGCCTCTAAATAAAGACTGTTGAAATTCTGTAAGTCCATTCCACAAACTACGCACACTACTAATATCAGATGAATATGTTGTTTTTACATAAGCAGGTGTAATGGTAGCTCCAGAACTTGCATCAGCCAATACAGATGTAAATGTAGCACCTATCTCGTTGACAATCTGCATAAACGCCTCTGGATGGCTGTCCTTAAACACCACGGTCTCCAAGGCAGCACTAACATTCCTTATGGACGTAACAACCTCATCCTCCTCAACAGGCTCACCAGGAGTCACCGGAGGGGTGACAGGGTCTACTGGATCTACTGGATCAGCATCCTCATAAAAATACAACATCATCATAGTAAAATCTAAACGTGTCATGGGATCTCTAGCATAAAAGTTACCGGACTCATCAAGCTTAAGAAGATCAAGCGCTAAAACAAGCAATACATCATCCTCAGCCCAAGCGTCTACAGCATCATTAATTTCACCATCAAACTGCAAAAAGTCCAAAAGCTCAGAATCCCCTAGAATCCTAACAACAATTTTACATACTTCCTGCCTGGTAATTTCTTTTCCTTGCTTAAACGTACCATCAGGATACCCTTCAATGTAACCTGCCTCCCGGGCAATCAGGGCATGCGTACTGTACCACTCATTACCAGTTACATCAGTAAAACCAACTTCAGACTCCTCTGTATATCCAAAAATCAGGTTAATAATTTTAGCAGCCTGTGCACGTGTAAGCGATCCTTCCGGCCGGAATGTACCGTCATCAAAACCATTAATAATCCCGCCATCAACAAGCTTATAAACATCCGATCCCGCATTCAAATCGCTAAACTCCAGCGCATACGAAACCGTCACAAAACTCGTCATAACAACCATCATCAAAACAAAAGCAAATAACTTCCTCACAATTTTACCCTCCCCAGTAATTTCCAACATTATACCATACCTCTCATTATCACGCAATGCGTCAGAAAAGGCAACGAGTAAAGACCCGTTGCCTTTTCAATGATGAAACTACCCTCTATCCCTGTGGTGGTTCAAAGGATAACCTAATAGTAATGTTGATTGGCTTGCCGTCGAACACTCCAAAGAAACCCTCTGCGAGATCCTGCATTTCTTCGCGCGATAAGCTTTGTGGC
>CAZIVK010000192.1:0-3907 GCA_964542515.1 uncultured Oscillospiraceae bacterium
GGAACCTGGACCTTCTTGTTGCAAGCATCAGGAAAATTGTAACTGAGGAAAAGGAACATATCCGCGTGGAGATCCCATATCATCTGGCATCAACCCTGGATCTTTTATATAAAGAATCCCAGGTTGTAAAGATTGATTATTTGGATGAGCATATATCCGCAGAAATATATGCCCAGAAGTCACTGCTAAATAAACTGGAGGGTATGTCCTTCCAAAAACTGGGCGGCACAGCAGATGCTTGAGTATTTGGTACCATATGCCTATGGTGAAGATGACTTTACTGAAAAAAAGTCTGTATTTATCGGTAGAGTATGGCCCTGTACCTCTGAGGAGGATGCTATAGAACAGCTTGGCATCACCAAAAAAGCTATGCACGGTGCAACACACAACGTCTACGCCTACTCCATACAGGGACAGGGCGTAACAAGATTTTCTGATGACGGTGAGCCCCACGGCACGGCGGGCTTGCCGGTCCTAAATGTGTTTGAGCGTGAGGAGATAAGTGACTACCTCTGCATTGTAACACGATACTTTGGAGGCACTCTCCTTGGAACAGGCGGGTTGGCACGTGCCTACTCACATGCAGCTAAAATTGCCCTTGAGAAGGCCGGAAAGGCAGCCATGAAGCCCGTAAGCATCTTTTCATTTTCTTGTCCGTACAGCCTGTTTGAGCAAGCGAAAATATTAATTTCAGACTGCGGAGGTAACATCGATCTCTGTGACTACGGAGCTGACATCAGCATCAAACTGTGGACACCTATAGCATCAGCGGAAGGTTTCATAAAAAGTGTATCTGAGCTCTCCGCAGGTTCAATTAAACTAACCCAAGAGGATACCGCAACCATAAAGGTAAAAATATAGTTTTTTCATTTAATTTACTTTGGAAAAAGTAAAATGGTAGCCGAGCGTAGTATTAGGTATACAGAGGGGTGGTAATGCATGAACAGGCGTGAGTTATATGAACAGCTCGAATCCCGTGTTCTCTCTGAAAATGCTGTATTAGCAGTGCACTCCAAAGGACGCAAAAAACAAATCCAGGAATGTGATGTGCGCACCTGCTTTCAGCGTGACATAGACCGGGTAACGCACTCCAAATCATTCCGTAGGCTGATGCGCAAAACTCAAGTGTTTTTAAGCCCGGAGGGGGACCACTACAGAACCCGCCTTACCCACACATTGGAGGTCAGCAGAATTGCTAGAACCATTGTCCGTGCTCTGGGGCTCAATGAGGACCTTACAGAAGCTATCGCCCTTGCACATGACCTGGGGCACACCCCATTTGGCCATGCAGGTGAGCAAGCTCTGTCTGCAGTTGTAACCGGTGGTTTTAAACACAATGAGCAGGGAATCCGTGTTGTAGAAAAATTGGAGCGTGACGGTGAGGGCTTAAACCTAAGCCGGGAGGTTCTTGACGGAATCCTGCACCACACAGGTGATGTTATGGCATCCACCTTTGAGGGCAAGGTAATAAAATACGCTGACAGAATTGCCTACACAAATCATGACATAGATGACGCCATCCGAGCCGGCATACTTAATACATCTGATATTCCAAAAAGGTTCGGTGATCTCCTGGGCCAGAGCTATTCCGCAAAAATTAACACAATGCTACGGGACGTCATTACTACCAGCAGTAAAGAAAATACCATATTAATGTCGCCGGAAATCGGACAGGCTCTTTTGGACCTGCGGGAGTTCATGTTTGAACGTGTCTATAAAAATCCAAAAGCCAAGGGTGAAGAGGTAAAAGCCAAGGACATGCTCCGGAAGCTTTATGAGTACTACGTCGCCCATCCGGACTCGCTCCCTTCGGAAATATTGCACCTATCTGAGTTAGAAGGTTTGGAGCGGGCCGCTTGTGATTACATAGCAGGAATGACTGACCATTTTGCGGTCAGGAGTTTTGAAGAAATATTCGTTCCACGCGGTTGGTCCCTTATTGTATAAAAACATAATATTTGTTAAGTATAATCTGATGAAGGAGGGGTTTCATGGCTTTTTCTGAAGATTTTTTGGAGCAGCTTTCCGAAAGATCGGATAGTGTAGAAGTGGTATCTGAGTACGTCCAACTAAAGAACAAGGGTTCAAATTTATTTGGCATATGTCCCTTCCATTCTGAAAAAACTCCGTCATTTTCTGTATCTCCGGAAAAGCAGTTCTTTCACTGTTTTGGTTGCGGAGTGGGCGGTGGAGTCATCAACTTTATCATGCAGATTGAAAACCTTGATTTTGCGGATGCCGTGCGCTTCCTATCTGCAAAAGTCGGAATTGCTGTTCCGGAGGACGGTGACACAGACACCTCCAAGCGGAGGTCAAGGATTCTTGAGCTCAATAAGCTAGCTGCACGTTACTTCTATGAAACTCTTATGGCCCCAAACTCAAAAAATGCCAGGGAGTACCTCAAAAACCGTGGGTTTTCTGAAAGTACGGTTCGACGCTTTGGTATTGGTTACGCCCCGGACCTCTGGGACGGTCTGATAAAAAATATCAAAGGTTTTGAAAAATCAGAACTTCTGGATGGCCGGCTGGCAGTTAAGAACAAATCCGGTGGGATCTTTGATATGTTCCGTGGAAGGATAATGTTTCCAATAATTGATATACGTGGAAATGTGATTGCCTTTGGTGGGAGAATAATGGGAGACGGTCAGCCCAAATATCTAAACTCCCCGGAAACGCTTGTGTTTAATAAGAGCAAAAACCTCTTTGCACTAAATATTGCAAAAAAGTCCAGGAGTAAACGCATCATTTTAGCAGAAGGATATATGGATGTAATAGCCCTTCATCAAGCGGGCTTTGACACAGCGGTGGCATCGCTCGGAACATCCCTCACAGAGTCACAGGCACGCCTTCTCGCAAAGTATGCCACTGAGGTAGTGATTGCCTTCGATACGGATGAGGCAGGTAGAAATGCCGCAAATAGGGCAATTTCAATCTTGGAAAAAACCGGCATACAGGTAAAACTTGTCACATACCCCGGTGCTAAGGACCCTGATGAATATATACAGAAATTTGGAGCGGATGCCTTTGCACTGCGTCTTGATAGGTCTGAAAACCACATTGAGTACAGACTTCTTGCCATCAAGGCAAAATACAACACCTCGGAGGACGACCAACGCATCCTCTTCCTCAAGGAGGCCTCCGACCTCATAAGCACCCTGTACAACCCCGTAGAGCGCGCTGTCTACGCGGCTAAGGTTGCTGAAGCCGGAGCGGTCACAGTATCAGTGATTGAGGAGGAAGCAAACCTCGCAGCAAAAAAAAGGTTTAAGAGCAGGCAAAAAAAGGAACTTCGCGCCACCCTCACACCCGCTCAGACAGCCCAACCAAAAGCACGTGAGCTAAGATACAAGAACATCAGGTCAGCTATTGCAGAAGAGGGTATTCTCTCACTAATATTGGCAGATGAATCACTAATAGAGAAGGTATCTCAAAAATTGACACCGGATGACTTCTCTTCAGAAGCACTGGGTAAAGCATACAATGTGGTTTTATCCGTCTATAATTCAGGTCGTGGGGTTTCTACAGCTATCCTGTCACAGTCGCTGGACAGTCGTGAGATGGAACAGTTTGGCAAGGTTGTCATGAGGGAGCCTGCCGAAGGTGACCGGGATAAGGCGATGGAAGACTACATAGATATAATCCTAGCAGAGAAACATAAAAATGACAGCACTGATGGTGACACAATTCTTAAAGAGTGGGAAAGACTCAGAGAAAAGAAGGGTATTGGAGGACATGAGCATGGTAGAGGATAAAAAGACAATTTTAAGGGACCTCATCGAGCACGGTAAGAAAGCGCGTAAGCTCACCGCTAAGGAAATTTTAAACCTAGTGGAGGAGCTCTCCCTCGACTCCGACCAAATAGACAAGCTCTATGACACACTGGAGGCACTATCTATTGACGTAGCAG
>CAZIVK010000193.1:0-3906 GCA_964542515.1 uncultured Oscillospiraceae bacterium
CTGTTACATAGTTAAGTATTTCAGCTGCTTCTGCTGTTGAGATATCATTTCCGTTCCAGTAGGTGGTGCAGAGGACCAGAAACTTACCTTCATCCAGTTGCTTTACGAGGTACTGTTCATGGTAAAGGTCAGTGCTACCTGTTATGGCGGAGTCAAGTATTAGGCGTGAGTATGTGACGCCCGACATATCCAGTGTATCTTTAGTGGCTAGAGTGGACTCTATATCACCAAATGTACCTGTGTACTCACTTTCAAGGGTTTCAAGGTAGCTCTCTAGGTTTAGCTCAGGATAGAGCTCCACATAGGCGTAAAAGGAGGCATGCTCCTTATTTGCCGAATCGGAGCGGTTCCAGAGCTCAATCATTTGAATTCCGGAGCCAGTGCCGTCATATGCGGTGATTTCCAGATCATCCGCGGAATTAGGCTTACCCGGTTCACGGCTCATGTTTGTCAAGCTTACTACACCAATGTGCCACCCCTCAGGGACCTCAACCTTTATGTCAAACACGCCGTTGTAGTAGGTTTCAGTTATGACCTTAGGTGTTTGAGTGGGCCCGGGTGTGGGGTTACTAGGTGATGCATCACACGCTGATATAAACAACAGAATAACTAGTGTAAACAGAAGAGAAAGTCTTTTAAATAACCGCAATACTTTCACTCACTTCTTATTGAAGATCTGGAAGATTTTGTCAAAGGGATCCTCGTCCTCATCCTCTTCCGGTACGGGATCAGCTTCTTTTACGGTTTCAGCTTCTGCAGTTGCAGGCTTTTCCACAACTTTGCTGGCACCTGTATACAGGTTTTCCGATATGCCGGATCCGTCCAGATCAAAGTTGGTTGCAATAACGGTTATGCGGAGCTCGTCCTCAAGAGTCTCGTCAAAAGAGGCTCCAAAAATAATATTGGCTTCAGGGTGTGCTGCCTGTTGAACCAGATTGGCTGCAATTTCAACGTCATCAAGGCCCAGATCTATGGATCCAGATACGTTTACAAGTACGCCCTTTGCACCGTTAATAGATGTTTCAAGCAGTGGGCTCTGAACTGCCATACGGGCAGCCTCTTCAGCTTTTCCTTTGCCCGCGGCACGACCAACGCCCATATGAGCAAAGCCTGCGTTCTGCATGACAGTGGTGACGTCTGCAAAGTCTAGGTTTATGAGACCCGGTACTTTAATAAGGTCAGAAATACTCTGAACGGCCTGGCGCAGGACGTCATCTGCAATTTCAAAGGCGTTTAGAAATGTAATTTTCTGTTCAGAAACATTTTTTAGGCGTTCATTTGGTATAACTACAAGGGAGTCAACTTTCTCTTTTAGTTCATTGATACCATGCGTTGCCTGATCCATGCGGCGCTTGCCCTCAAAATTGAAGGGCTTTGTGACTACACCAACTGTAAGTATTCCCATTTCATGTGCAATATCTGCAACGACAGGTGCACCACCAGTTCCGGTGCCTCCACCCATTCCTGCTGTAATAAACACCATATTAGTGCCCTCAAGGGCCTTGGCAATCTGGGAGCGACTTTCCTCCGCAGACTTCTTACCTACATCAGGGTTTGAGCCTGCGCCCTGACCACGGGTGAGCTTCTCACCAATCTGAATTTTTTGCGTGGCACTTGACGCCTTAAGCGCCTGCTTATCTGTATTAATAGCAATAAATTCCACTCCGCGCATACCGGAAGTAATCATTCTGTTTACAACATTATTTCCGCCACCACCTATGCCAATCACTTTTATGTTGACGACGGTATCAGTACCAATATCTAGATCGAACGCCATTTTACATCCTCCTGATTCAACTTTTGTCTGATAGAATGCCTCACGTTAAAAGCAAATCTTTATACAGTTAAGTTTACCTTTTTTATCTCATGAGGTCAATAGTTTCACACTCTTTTTATTCTTAAAAGAAAAATAATATCAATATTTACCCATCAAATGGTATAAACCTAGCAATTTCATTATCTATGAGCTCCGATAAATCAATAATACCTGTCTGGTTCACCTCCAACTCATTCACAATTTTTTCCAGATACTCCAATTTGTAGTCAATATTTTCCGGCATTCCAAGTTTGACAATGAACCTTCCCAAGTATTCAAACTCTATGTTATACACCTTGCTTATGTCAACCACAGTTACATCCTTTTCAATTCCCATTTCAACTATTGCAGCAAGGGTGTCAACCAGAGCATCCAACTTTATTGTATCATCCTTTTCCAGGCTGGCGGTAGCGCCTTCAACAGGACTAATAAGTTCTGTGCCCTCTATATCAATAGTGTTATGCTCCTGAAAGGGAGGCAACCTCTCTAGGAGCTTTGCACCCGCGGATATAAGCCATGTGTCTGAACCACTTACAATATTTCCCATAGGGTGGCTTTCAGTTACCTCAATCTGGAGAGTGCCGGGGAGATCTCTGTAAATCCCTATCTCCTCCACGTAGGGCAGAGCTTCAAACAGTCTTCCAATCACCTTGAACTTGTTAAATAGTATTAGGTTATCCCCCACCTTCACATCACAGTGAGTACGGATATCTTCAGCAGTGTACTTAGAGTTACCCACTACGTTGATTGTTCTGACGCTGAAAAATATCATAATTGTTGCAACAGCAGCTACCAAAACAAAGAGAAAAAGAAGTACTATCGATAGGCAGCCAGGTCCACCCCGGCCACCGCTACCCTTACCTCTTCTAGTTTTTCTTTTCCTGTTTGCCATACTCATTTTACCGGCTTGATCCGGTTCCTTCTCTCTATTTTTGCTCCAATTCCACCTAGGAATTGATCAATTTTATCATAACCACGTTCAATATGTTCAATACCGGAAACCTCTGTGTCCCCCTCAGCCCCGAGTGCCGCAATAATAAGTGCCGCACCACCTCTGAGCTCTGTTGCAGCTACCTTAGCACCCAATAGCTGTGGAACACCGCATACCACTGCAACCCTTCCTTCAATCCTGATGTCGGCACCCATCCTGACAAACTCGCTGGCGCACCGATACCTGTTTTCAAAGATATTTTCAACAAATACAGTAGTACCATCACCACAAGTGAGAACAGCTAGCATGAGCGACTGGGCATCCGTGGGAAATCCGGGGTAGGGCATGGTTCTGATAGGTTGCACCGCTTTAAGCCTGCCATTGCGTGAGATGTGGATGCGGTCCGCCTCCTCCACTATCCTACAACCTGCTTCACGCAAAATTGCAAGTACAGATGCGACATGCTGGGGATTGGTTTTTTCTACCGTAATTTCTCCTCCGGCCGAGGCAACCGCCGCTAAATATGTAGTGGTAACAATCCTATCCGGGATAATGCTGTGGCGGACGTCGTTAAGTTTATAGCCGCCCTCGATCTCTATTGTTGATGAACCGGCGCCTGTGACTCTTGCACCGGCAGCTACAAGATAGGCCTGCAGATCCGATATTTCAGGTTCCCGTGCGGCATTTAGTATGCGTGTTGTCCCTTTGGCAGCCGTTGCGGCCAACATAATGTTTTCCGTAGCTCCAACACTTGGGAAGGATAGGGAGATGTCTCGCCCCACAAGTTTATCTGCTCGACATATGATGTTTCCGCCAACCTCCTCAATATCTGCCCCGAGTTCTTTAAGTGCCGACAGGTGGAGATCTATTGGCCGTGACCCCAAATTGCAGCCTCCGGGATAACTTATATGTGCCGTACCGGTTCTTGCCAAAATAGCACCTAAGAAAATGACCGATGAGCGCATTTCACGCATTAGACTTTCTGATATCCCATCTCCATACATCCCGGACGAGTCCACTGAAATGACGTTGTCGTCGCGCTCTACCGTACATCCCAGATGTTTCATTATCCGCATAGTCACCGCTACATCGGTGAGCTGTGGGCAGTTATGTATCTCCGACTTACCCCCGCTGAGGATTGAAGCGGACAGTATTGGCA
>CAZIVK010000194.1:0-3873 GCA_964542515.1 uncultured Oscillospiraceae bacterium
ACCTCATTTAGGCGGGCATCAGGTCTGTCAACTTTGTTGATGGCAATAATTACACGATGTTTTAGGGCTATGGCTCTCTCCAATACAAAGCGGGTTTGGGGCATAGGTCCCTCTGCGGCGTCAACCAAAAGTATAACACCGTTAACCATTTTTAGAATACGCTCAACTTCTCCACCGAAATCGGCATGCCCGGGTGTGTCCACTATGTTAATCTTTATTCCCTTGTAATGCACTGCTGTGTTCTTTGCCAGTATAGTAATTCCGCGTTCGCGTTCGATGTCGTTTGAATCCATTACACGGTCTACGACAGTCTGATTCTCACGATATACGCCGCCCTGTTTAAGCATCTCATCCACCAGTGTTGTCTTACCGTGATCAACGTGAGCGATGATTGCAACATTTCTTAGTTTATCCTGTGTCAAATAGGTTCTCCTCTCAATTTTGGCTAACAATCATTATATCCTTAATAGGTTAAACATGCAAATCGCAATTATACTCAAAATGAAGTACAATAACCTCTCAAATGTAACAGATTCACACAAATGCTTATTAATATGAACGCCGCATAAAATAGACTCTTGAATTTTGTGCGTCAATACATTATAATATGCCCTGTAAATTGGAGCACTATTGCGTCTTTGTTAGCACTGCATATTTGTTCCGTTTTAAACATTTTAAGGAGTGAATTTCTTTGGAAACTTTTCGTGAAATTTTTCAAGGTCTCTTTGAACTGAACATTCAATCGGTAATCATGTACATTATCGGCTTTGTTCTGATCTTTTTGGCCATAAAGAAGGACTACGAACCTATGCTGCTACTCCCCATCGGTTTTGGTGCAATACTTGTCAACCTACCTTTAATGACGGTTTGGGAATTTGAAGGTGCTCCCGGTGTCCTCCAGATATTCTATAATTCCGGCATAATTAACGAAGTCTTCCCGTGCCTCATTTTTGTTGGTGTTGGTGCTATGATTGACTTCTCAGAACTACTCAAAAACCCACGCATGTTGCTCTTCGGAGCTGCCGCACAGTTCGGAATATTCCTTACAATTATTGCGGCACTGTTCTTTGGTAATCTCATTGACAAATACTTCAGCCTGGGCTTGAATATTGACCTGAAAATTGCCTCCGCTATCGGTATCATTGGTGCCGCTGACGGACCAACCTCAATATTTGTTGCCACCAAATTTGCACCGGACTATCTGGGACCAATATCTGTTGCAGCGTATTCCTACATGGCTCTTGTTCCAATTATTCAACCTCCTGTTATCATGGCACTCACATCCAAGAAGGAACGCCTTATCAGGATGCCGTACAGATCACGCAAAGTTTCAAAAACTGCTCTTGTACTGTTCCCAATCCTCATCACAATAATTTCCGGTATCCTTGCTCCAATCAGTGTCCCGCTAATAGGACTTCTGATGTTTGGTAACCTTATCCGCGCTAGCGGAGTGCTTGAGCGTCTTTCATTGGCAGCTCAAAACGAGCTCTCAAACCTTGTCACACTGCTTCTTGGAATTACAATTGGTGCTACCATGCACTATACAAAGTTCCTACAGCCCATGACACTCCTCATACTTGCACTTGGACTCTTTGCATTTGTGTTTGATACCGCAGGTGGTGTGCTCTTTGCAAAACTCCTTAACTTGTTCACAAAAGAAAAAATTAACCCAATGGTTGGAGCCGCTGGTATCTCTGCATTCCCTATGTCCGCTAGAGTTATCCAGAAGATGGCCACTAAAGAGGATCCTACCAATTTCATTCTCATGCAGTCCACAAGTGCCAACGTAGCAGGACAACTTGGCTCAGTTGTAGCCGGTGGTATGGTCTTAGCCGTGGTACCGTGGCTCATGACACTGATATAAAGAGGTGGAGAAACAATTATGACACAAATTGAATTAGCAGTTATGCTCATGGGCTACGGCCTCGCAGGTGTGTTTACAGTTCTTGTACTATTCTATATCGTAATTAAAATACTGAGCGTTGTTTTCCCTGAAAAATAAGCTGGATATGAGGTGCTACCTATGTCTGTGAGAATTCTTCACCTGTCCGACCTCCATCTGGACAGCTCCTTTGACGGACTAAGTGCCGTCAAATCAGCTGAGCGGAGAAATGAACAGTTTGAAGTACTCTCAGAAATCATAGCTGTAGCTGAAAGCAGCGGTGTATCCGCTATCGTTATCAGTGGGGATCTCTTTGACCGCCCCACAGTTGCAAACGGAGTAGCTACCAGCACAGCTGACATCCTCGGATCCACACAAATCCCAACATTTATATCACCCGGTAACCACGACTTCTACAGCCCCCTCTCACCATACAGCCTTGCGGAATGGCCAGAAAATGTACATATTTTTTGCCATTCCGGTATTGAGCGGGTTGAGCTAGATGACCTAGTGATCTATGGGGCTGCATTTACCGGTTCTACCATGTCCCAACCAATATTAAGAGACTTTTCTGCTAAAAACTTAACCATAGCCGGAGGATTACTACCAAGTAAGCCTTCGGTTATGGTCATTCACGGTGAATTGAATCCCCATGTGTCCGTTTATAACCCAATCCTCAGTACAGATATTGCCTCCTCAGGACTGGATTACTTAGCTCTGGGCCACATACACACCCGCACAGCCCCTCAAAAACTCGGCAACACAGTGTACTCATATCCCGGTTGTCCCGCCGGACGTGGCTATGACGAGCTCGGTGATAAAGGTTATAACATTGTGACCATTGACACTCACAAAAAAGATGTAAGGGTGGAATTCCACCACACCACATCCAGGAAATATCACTCCATTACAGTTGATGTATCCGGAAGCAACAATATTGCCACTACCATACTCCAGTCTCTGCCCATAGACTCCAAAAGAGACCTATACAAAATTACTCTAGAGGGACAGGTCCACCCCAACAAAATGAAAATAGAGAGCATAGCGCAGGATATCGCACATGCGGTTTACCACGCAAAGCTTGTAGATAGAACAAAGCTCCCCACAGATATCTGGGAACACGCAGACAAAGATACACTCACAGGCACCTTCCTAAACTTACTCCGCCAAAATATTAGTGACCCTGTAACAGATTCAGACCTCCTAAAAACTATTGAGCTCGCAGCAAGTTATGGTATTGCCGCACTCACCGGAGAGGAGGCCCCACATCCATGAACATAATTGAAATGAATGCTACCTTTGGAAAGTTAGAAAACAGCAACCTCCAGCTGGGCAAGCACCTAAACATACTGGAAGGCCCAAATGAAGCGGGTAAGAGCACCTGGTGTGCCTTTATTAGGGCTATGCTCTATGGCATAGACACCTCAGAGCGTGACACAAAATTCACATTAGCTGTCAAAAACAAATATCTACCCCGGACAGGATCCCCAATGGGTGGAACCATGCTCTTAGACTGTCACCTAGGCCAGCTAACCCTAGAACGCAAAACGCGCTCCACCGGGCCCATGCGTGAGTTTCAAGCACTTAACAGCACAGGGCACATAGATCAGCTCACAGAATCTACAGCAGGCAACACAATCCTCGGTATTGGCCTTGAGACATTCGAACGCAGCGCCTTCATAGACAACCCACAGCTACCCTCAGGCAGCGGAGGCGAGCTAGAACGGCGTATCCTCAGCCTTGTCACCTCAGGTGAAGAGACCGCCTCCTACTCAGAAGCTGCCAATACACTACACTCCTTACAACGCAAACTAAAATACCGTAACCACGGAGAGATCCCAGAAATAGAGGATAAAATCTACGCCATGTGGATAGATAGAGATTATTTCCATGCAGAGGTAGATGAAAAAAAAGAACCTTTTTCAATAGTGATACCACCTCCAAACATAACGGGGGAACTTCACATGGGACATGCGCTTAACAACACATTA
>CAZIVK010000195.1:0-3855 GCA_964542515.1 uncultured Oscillospiraceae bacterium
TTATGCTCTCAGACGTTGTTTCCGGTGAAGGCGATACCGGCAGCTTTAAGTTCCTCTTACTTCAACCCATAAAGAGGAATAAAGTCCTGTTTTCCAAAATGGTTGCCTCCTTTGTAACCATACTGACTATCCTTATACTGCCGCTGCTGCTTGTTTTCCTTGTTTTAGGCATTATAAATGGTTTTGGGAGCGCGGAGTACCCTGTACTCTACCTTGACACATCATTTTCGTCATTAACCGCTCCCCCCGCGGCTCCAAATGCAGACAATGCCTATCTCGGAAGAGGTTTTTATAGGTTTGTCAGCTGGGAGAGGGACACAGCATTTCTAGGCATGGAATACATGCAGGGGAACTTCTACCTTGGTATTAGCAAATACGCATCCCCCAACGGCAACTTCCTGCTGTTTGGTCTCCCTGGAGAGGACCTGCGCCTCATCCCAATTGGTCTCTTTTTGCTATATAGTCTCATCCCACTGGCCTTATACATGATCTTCACATCATCTCTTGCGCTATTCCTATCAACCCTCTCGAGGTCCAACCGTATATCTATTGTAGTTTGTGCCCTTGTGGGAGCTCTGTTTGCAATAATCTCTGTACCTCCGGAAAGCATTGACCTAGTTTCAGCACTTATACCGTTGGCATATAAAAACCCGGTCACACTGCTCTCCGGCTTGAACGCTACACCTGCACTTCTTGGCATTGTGGTAATGTCGGCATTCTCTATAATGCTACAAACTTTAAGTGCCATTATTTTCAACAAGCGCGATATTATCTGCTAATATCCACCGAGGTGTTGCTCCAATCACACGCGGCTTCAAGTATCCGGACCAGGCCCTCCAGTCCTTCCCGGTCATCCTCATCAAAACGGCAGAATATTGGGCTGTCAACATCAAGAACACCTATCACTTCTTCATTATAGTGAATGGGTACCACAATTTCAGAGTTGGATGCACTGTCACATGCTATATGGCCCGGAAATGCGTGAACATCTTCAACTATCAGTGTCCTGTTCTCCTTGGCTGCAGTGCCACAGACACCTGAGCCTATAGGTATATGGATGCAAGCAGTGTTGCCCTGGAAGGGACCAAGTATTAAGCTCCCATTGTGTCTGAGGTAAAATCCAACCCAATTGATATCCTTCAAAGCCCCACCCAACAGCGCTGACGCGTTACTGAGGTTCGGCATAAAATGTGTCTCATCCTCCGTCAACGCCTTAAGCTGCGCCTGGAGTAGTTTGTAGTCTGTCTTGATTTCCTGCATGGAGATTCTCCTTCACTTGTAACTTATGCTTTTAAAATAATTTTCTAAATTCCCTATTCATTTTACTCTATTTGGAGGTGTGTTTCAATGACGAGGTACGCAAGCAAAAAGGAATGTATATCGGCTTGGAGCAACCTATACCGGAAGATGGGCGTTAGAATAGAGTACGCCACTTTTGTGTACACTTCTGTAAACAAAGGAAGCAAAACGTTTTTCACCGGCAATACATATAAAGGGATGCGATCCCGAGGACCAATCAGAGCAAATGTTGTTTTTGCCTTTCTCTTTATGTACATCTTTGAATCTTTTTTCTATAGAATCTTCTTTGGAGCAAAAATCTCCTCATTTGTTCACACCCATCCCCAACCAAGGCCGGGATACACATCAGCAAAGCATTCCCCGGAGGATCTATTTTTGCTAAATCTCCCCCGTATAAATGCGGTCTACGTTATCCCCTATGAAAACAATGATATCAACCGGGCGTCCCGACAAATTTCGACATAAACTTGACTTATTAATACCGCTACATTTATAATATCAGTAATTGAAATAAACTAGTTGATTCTTAAAAATATGGGGTGAAAATATGTCTGCAGAAATTATAATTGGGTTACTCATTCCTTTTGTAGGAACTACACTTGGCGCAGGGATGGTATTCATCCTAAAAGACAAGATAAATCCTCATTTCCAAAAACTATTATTAGGATTTGCCTCAGGTGTTATGATTGCCGCTTCCGTCTGGTCGCTGTTATTACCATCAATAAGCATGGCAGGTGAACAGGGCGGAATAGCTTGGCTACCGGCTGCCATAGGGTTTTTAAGCGGCATTGGCTTCCTACTATTAGTTGACAGCCTCTTGCCCCATCTACACAGAAATTCTGATGAACCTGAAGGCATCAAGGCCAATGTAAAGAAAAACACAATGCTGCTCCTAGCTGTTACCATACATAATGTTCCTGAGGGCATGGCTGTGGGCGTTGTATTTGCCGGCCTCATAGTTGGGGAAGCAGGAATAACACTATCAGGCGCTCTGGCTCTAGCAATAGGAATTGCCATTCAGAACTTCCCAGAAGGCGCAATAGTTTCAATGCCACTGAGGGCAGAGGGCTTTTCAAAAGGTAAGTCCTTCATGTTTGGATCTTTTACCGGCATTGTTGAGCCCATAGCAGCTTTTATTACCATTCTGCTAACCAGTATAATGCTACCAATCCTTCCATTTTTGCTAGCCTTTGCTGCTGGCGCAATGATCTACGTTGTTGTGGAAGAGCTCATACCTGACCTACAGGGGGAGCACCATTCAAACATAGGCATAATTGGAGTGGCCGTAGGATTTGTTATAATGATGATCCTAGACGTGGCCCTCGGATAAACTAATAGTTAAATAATTACTGTATTGAACCCCCTGCATGAGTAGTTATCATGCAGGGGGCTACTTCATATCATCTAACTGCAATGAGTCCGGGATTAGTACCGGTTATGCACTCTCCTCCGCTCTTTGTAACAATGAATGTATTTTCTACACCAACCATTCCTACGCCTATTACACCTTTTTTTGGTTCCAGTGCAAACACCATGCCCTCCTCCATTGGGTCATTGAATCCATCTGCTATAACAGGGGTCTCATCAATCTGCAACCCTATACTGTGGCCTAAGAACTTCACCTGTTTGCCACCAAAACCCATAAAGTTGGGTAAAAATTTAGGATCAAGGTCTGCCATCACGTTGCGATATATATCTGACGGAACTGTACCGGGCTTGAGCTGTGCTGCAATCTCCTGCTGGATCCGCAGACACTTGAGATGTTCCTCTACAGCGTAGTCCGGCAGCTGCCCACCATAGACATAGGTCATTGTTTTATCTGTGTGGTAGCCTGAAACACCACAGGGCATATCAATAAAAACAAGGTCTCCGGTGCCGAGCTTGCGGCTCCTACTGCCTAGGATAGGTACTCCGGTATCTATTCCCCTGCTACCCCCCGGTCCATTAAAGTTTGTGGGGTAGTTGGAGTTGTCTCCAAAAGCCAACAACCCAAATGACATTTCAGCGCCAAACATTGAGAAGCGTGCTATGCCTTGGTACCCCTGCTTCATAAACTCAGCATATATTTCAACCGACAGTTCCGCCTCACTAACGCCTTCACGGAATAGTGTGGGGACAATCTCTTCAAGTACCCTCTGATGAATGGCGCCGGACTTTCTCATAAGTGCCAACTCATAGGCACTCTTAACCGCTCTTAAGCCGGCTATCTGTTGGTCCAATGGCCTGACCTCTTTAAATTTAAAGTAGGTACGCAGTCTCTCAAGCATAGCAACCGGTACTATATCAGTCTCAAGATATATAGCTTCCGGAAAAATATTCATAGCAGTAGCAGCATCCCTATAGCTTTTCATCTGTCTAATGTCGGGAAAGTCCGACTCATCTATGGCGCGCTCAAAGCTCATGCGCACCCAGTATACAGCTTCACCGTCCCGAGGGACAAGTAACATGCCGTCCTGCATAGTTCCTGTAAAATAGTACTGGTTCACCTTATCAATAATGCAAGCAAGCTTCCACTGTGGATTGGACATGTCCATAGCTGCTCTAAACTTAACCATT
>CAZIVK010000196.1:0-3841 GCA_964542515.1 uncultured Oscillospiraceae bacterium
CCCGTGAGTAATATAATGAAATGTAGAAGGATGCTGTAGAATGGCCCCCAGCCTAAGGCGGATATATACCGCCAGAACAGACTGAGGTTTAATGTGGGCGCAACTGTAGATAGAGTTAACCCAACGGTCCAAACTCTAAGTGACATGGTTAACAACATATATACAATGTTTTGGGGGGACCTTTTGTCCATATAGAGGGCATTGATCCCGCAGATAAGAGCAAAAGATCCCGATATAAACATTAAATAGGGAATTACGTAAGAAATACGCATTAAGTCCTCCGAGTTTTAGATGGAAATATTTTACTATTCAACATTTCTAATGATAACTAATGTGAAAGCAAAAAGCTATATACATTTTTGCACTAAGTGAAAGAATCTTTTGATTTTGTATATAATATTGCGATGGTTTTCATTATATTCTTAGCTGACCAAGAAATTTGATATAATGTATAGTAATGTTTAGTATATTTGGGGGATTGAGCGTGACAAATTTAAGAGAAAAAGCCAACAGGCTGTTAGATGCCTATTATAAAACCACGGGCATAGGTGCTCTCTTTTTTGATACACAATTAAATTTGGTGGCATATAACCCACAGTGTGATATTGCAGATGATTTTTTGTGCCTGGGTGCTCATGACCTTACCTCATTTTTAGTTGAAAAATTTGAATCTGCTGAAACTTTAGAGGAGGAAGCAGGGAAATTTTATACATACTATTTTGAGACGAACCTGGTGTGTAATATCTCTTTCATGCGCAGGGATGACAGGGCTGTTGGAGCTTTAGTAACGCAGCCCGTCCTTGTCAATAAGATGACGCAGGCAGAGCTCAACCAGTTCTTGTCCGTTATGGGGAGGACCTCTGAGGAACGGAGGAGTTTGGAGGGGCTCTTTGAAAGAATCCCCTTTATCCCAAACGGAAAAGTCTTTCCAATGGGTATAATGCTGTCCAGTCTTGCAGAGACTTTGGTATCGGACAAGCGCATTAAGCAAGAGATATGTGGTAGCGTTGGGCGTGAGAACCCAGTGTTCAGGGAGTTCGGTTTGGATCTCACTGAGGACAGGGCGTATAGACATGGTGTTTTTTCCGGACGGGGCTCACATGAGGAATATATGTTCCTCAAGGAGAGCGTACAGAGTGGAGACAGAAGTGCGCTTAAGGAGTTTTTGAGCAGGAATAATGTAGGTGCCATTGATGTTCCCGGCGATGGAGGAATTGGGTTTGTACGCTCACTAAAGAACTACTTCATAAAGGTGTGTGCTATGTCCGGCGCTATGGCTATAGAGGCCGGGGCACCATACTCTAAGACTATGGAGATGGTGGAGCAGTATATAAACAATGTAGAAAAACTCACCCATGCAAATGAGATATATGACCTCATGGAGGAGCTGTTGCTCAGCTTTACCCGGTCGGTGGCTGTAAGCAGGGTCACATCATATTCTAAGCCTGTGCGCCAGATTATGGATTATGTTGAAACAAATTTCAATCAGAAGATCACACTCAGCGTCCTTGCGGAACACACCAAGTTGACCCCTACATACCTATCGAGCTTGATGAAAAAAGAGACTGGTCAAAGTCTCCTAGATAATATTAATAAGACAAGGGTTGAGCGGAGTAAAAAGCTCCTCTCGGACTCAGCCTTGAGTAACGCTGAGGTGGCACAGCATGTAGGTTATAACTATCAAAACCACTTCTCTACTATCTTCAAAAAGTATGCGGGCATATCTCCCTCTGAGTACAGGAATTCGTTCAAAAAGGCACATAATGAGGACGGTAAATTGTCCTTTTCGGAAGGTTTTGTTGCGGCTGTAATTGACAAGCTTTATGAGGTGCGGATGCAGGTGCCGGGTATATACGATACTGTACGTATAGTGGACCCCATAAGACATTGCTCCCGCGTGCTCTACCCTCATGTCCAAAATGAAGGGAGGGACACATGTTACAGTACCTCAATGCAGGCATATATACATAACCGTGCCTACTATAAGGTGGAGTCAAAAGATAGCTCAACAGATCTTGTGCTTGCCCTCCCTATTGACATGGGTAACAGTACATATATTGTGGAGATGATAAAGCATTTGGATTATGGATCTGCACCGGAAGTTGATAAGTATACACTTGAAACGGACAAGCTTACAGGACAGCACACAAGAACTTACATTGAAAAGAACCTCCCTGCCCTAATGCGCATGAGTAGGGTAGAGGGAAGACCGCTATCCGTTATTGTTTCCACACTATGTATAGCTCTTAAGTCGGACAACCCGGTAGGGGTTGTAAAGAAATACACTGTACAGGATGAGATTGTAGCTGAGTTTGGAACTGCTATTTCACAGGAGATGTGTCCCGGAGTTTGGACCGGACGCTACGCCGGAACTATTTTTGTAACAGTAATGCAGGACTCAAACCTTGATGCCGCCTATGATATGCGCAGGAGGATACAGAGTGCTGTGAAAAAACAGATGCAGAAGTTTGCCACCAATGAAATTAGTGTTAAGGTGAGCTGCGGTGTGAAAACTATCACTGACGATATACAGAACATAGCACAGCTCATTGACGGTGCATTTTTAGACCTCCGCAATACCAGCCACTGATGCCACCCTTCTTGATTAGGTAGCCCTTAGATGTTCTCTGCACTACAGATATTGTGTCACCTGGGGATATGGGCAGGAGGTAGTCTGTGAAGTCCTCACACGTTGTAATTGTGTCATGTCTATGGATGTAGGTGTTAAGTATATATAGACGGCGGCCGGTTGATATGTGCTCACAGTAAGAGAATTCGTAGCCTTCACCCAAAACCTCTATTTGGTTATCTGAATACCTTATATTGATAGGGTCAGCTGAAGCGCGTTGTGAGTTTATGGCAGTGCCCACAGGTAGTCCGTCATAACTTACTATATCAAACTCAGTAGAATCTATGCTGGGTATGATAAGTGCGTTTAATTGTCCGTCCAACTTGAGTCCACAGCCTCCGTCTAAACTTATT
The DNA here is from genome assembly GCA_964542515.1 of uncultured Oscillospiraceae bacterium. Lineage (GTDB taxonomy): Bacteria > Bacillota > Clostridia > Oscillospirales > JAAYOS01 > CAZIVK01. The sequence continues at coordinate 2,983 of CAZIVK010000196.1, forward strand.
ATCTTCCGATTGTGGTTAATGATGGGATTTGCCGAGGCTATTTTGTCGTTATATAGGGTGACAGGCCAGTGGCCCACAACCACATATTTATCAAAACAGAAATCCTGATCCAAAAATGCATCAAACTTAAGAACGTCAAAAACATCTGTACCCACGATAGAGTCTAGGTCTTGGGACTGAATGCCTCCGTGCACAAATGTGAAGTTCTGCGTATCAATTATTGTGGGTAGTGACCTGAGAAACTCAAACTCCTCTGAAAAGCTTGTTGCCATAAGCGTTTTAGCATTTGGCACATCTGATGCACTTTGTACTGAGAAGTTAAGCTCAGAGCACATGTCTGTGAAAAGGCATCCGCCCCATCTTTTTGCCATGCTGTCAATGTACTTAACAAAGCGGTAGTTGCTTTCAGCGGTCGTGTCGTCAAACATAACAAGGCGCCAAGCATCCACGTTGCCCATAGATACATGTACAGTATACTTTTTGCAGAGATCCATAACATACCGGAGAGTTTTTAAGCTCTCCGGTCCTTTTTCAATGATGTCCCCTACAATAAAGAGTATATCTGCGCTGCTGAAGTTTATCTTCTCAAGAAGCTTCTTAAGGTGATGAAAGTGCGCATGTATATCACTTACAGCAATTATCCTTTTACCGCCCGGAAGCTCAACTCTCTTTACAGTTGTCCTCATAGTATCCCCCCATTGAACGGTTACGCGTTAGCTAAAGCCCAAAATTATTTGTGTGCACGGCGGGGTTTTCTTTTGGGGAGTGAAGAGTAGTTCTTGCGTTTCATCATGGTACCTGCAAGCTCCTCTAATTTGACGGGTTTACCACTTATTTTGCAACCGTGCATGGCTTCAAG
>CAZIVK010000197.1:0-3822 GCA_964542515.1 uncultured Oscillospiraceae bacterium
AAGACCATAGATAATATTGACACTTTCAGTTTAGTGTGGTAATATATTACCTGTTTAACTTATTAAAGATTTTGGAGGAATTATTGATGAAAAAGACCTTTTTATTTGCTCTAATTACTATTCTAAGCCTAGGTCTCTTTGCCGGGTGCTCAAACAACAAGGAGGACTGGGAGTATATTGAGAGTAAGGACAAATTTATTATTGGAATCACACTATATGAGCCAATGAACTACAATGATGAGAACGGTAAACTGACAGGTTTTGATACAGAATTTGCAGAAGCCGCATGTGCCAAGCTCGGCATTACACCGGAGTTTCAGGTCATAGACTGGGAGCAAAAGGAGACAGAGCTCAAGGCAAAGTCAATTGACTGCATCTGGAACGGTCTCACCATCACAGAACTAAGACGTGAAAACATGGCTTTTTCCACCCCCTACATATCAAACAAGCAGGTTGTTATAATCAAAAAGGATAACGCTGACAAATACGCCACTCTTGAAGGCATGGCAGGTGCTTCCGTAACCGCTGAAAACGGATCCGCCGGACAGCTTGCCGTTGAGGACAATGACATTCTCTCAGCAAACCCCTTTATTGCTTCATCCGCACAGAAGGATGTGCTGATGGAGATCAAAGCAGGAACTTCTGAAATTGGTGTACTGGACTACGTTATGGCCCGCTCCGTCATAAGGGATGACACAGACTATAGTGATCTCATGATTATTGAGAACATTGAGCTCGCCCCTGAGGAATACGCCATCGGCTTTAGACTAGAGGACACAGAAACTGTTAAAAAGTTCAATGACGTTATTGACACCCTGATAGTGGACGGAACACTTCTCTCACTTGCAGAAAAGTACGGTCTGTTAGACGTTCTTGTAACAGATTAAAGTATGTCTTTTGTAGATATTACAGTACAACTTCTTGATGGCTTCAAAATAACACTACTAATATTTGGTGTCACGCTAATATTCTCCCTGCCTTTGGGACTCCTGATCACATTTGGTTCCATGTCCAAGTTCCTTCCCCTCAAGTGGCTGACCAAGACCTTTGTCTGGATTATCCGCGGAACCCCGCTTATGCTCCAGATAATTATAGTTTTCTATGGTCCAGGACTGCTCTTTGGAATGAGCGCATTCCCCCGCCTTACCGCAGTGTTGGTTGCCTTTGTTGTAAACTACGCTGCGTACTTCTCTGAGATTTATCGCGGAGGAATAGAGGGAATACCACAGGGCCAGTTTGAGGCGGGTAAAGTGCTTGGAATGACCAAACCGCAGATCTTCTTTAAAATTATTCTTTTTCAAGTAATCAAGCGCATTGCGGCCCCAATGGGAAATGAAGTCATTACACTTGTTAAAGATACCTCCTTAGCCCGTGTTATAGCTGTAACCGAGCTAGTTAAGGCAGCTCAGGACATAGTAGGGCTAAAGGCCATCATCTGGCCAATATTCTATATAGGTGCATTTTACTTACTGTTCTCCGGTCTATTGACGCTACTTTTTGGTTACATGGAGAAGCGTATGAATTATTATAGGGGTTAGAATATGCCAATACTTGAAGTAAAAAATTTACATAAGAGGTTTGGAAAAGCGGATGTCCTCAAGGGTATCAACTTCACCCTCAACAAAGGTGATGTCCTAGCCATAATAGGCTCATCGGGCAGCGGTAAAACAACTCTGCTCAGATGTCTCAACTTCCTGGAAAAGTCGGACAAAGGACAGATCATAGTCAGCGGTAAAACAGTATTTGACTCTGAAATGCAGGAGGAGCAAGACGAACAAACACTCCGCCGTAACAGGCTACACTTTGGTCTGGTGTTCCAATCCTTTAATCTGTTCCCTCAATACAATGTACACAAAAACATAACCCTTGCTGCAGAGCTCCTGGAGAAAGAAAAAAATGCTGACCGGAAGCCCTCCAAACAGCAAAAAAAGGAGATTATGGACGTTGTGCATAACAAAGCAGACGGCCTTCTGGCCCAGGTGGGCCTTCTCGACAGAAGCAACGCCTATCCCTGTGAGCTTTCCGGCGGGCAGCAGCAGCGTGTTGCAATTGCACGTGCCCTGGCCTTGAGTCCGGACGTTCTCTGCTTTGACGAGCCAACCAGTGCCCTCGACCCGGAACTGACCGGTGAAGTCCTGAAGGTAATAAAGAACCTGAAGTCCTCGGACAGAACAATGATTATTGTAACTCACGAGATGGAGTTTGCCCGCAACGTGGCTGACAAAATCATCTTTATGTCAGACGGAATCATTGAGGCCTCCGGAAGTTCCTCTGATATTTTCCAGAACTCACAAAACGAAAAACTAAACTCCTTCTTAATGAAGTCCGCCCAATAGATATTTTACAAAAGTAGGCTTGCTTTAGTATCTCAATGATATTATAATTATATCATAAAGATATTGAAGGAGGTCTATTTATGAACAACATAGAAAAAGAACTAAACGTTCAGGAAGTTGAGCTTAAGGCTAAACCAGGTATGCCCAGGCTCATTCTACTAATCCTACTAGTTTTCATTGCACTGGCTGCCACCATCGTTGGTGGTATCCTAATGGACACTGGTGAGCACATGAACATAGCTGTTCCGGTTTTTGTGGTGGGTATGGTTTACCTATGCCTTGGCTGGATCCCCTTTTTGGGTTTGAAAACTCTCAAACCCCAAGAGGCCTACGTTTTCACCCTATTTGGCAAATATATTGGTACTCTTAAGGGCGCCGGCTTCTACGCAGTTAATCCCTTTGTTGTTGCGGTAAACCCTACAGCAGGAACCGGCATGGCCACCGCCACTGAGGACCAAAATCCCATCAACGCCTCAAGCAAATCCACAAATGTAAAATCAGAAGTTCTGTCACGCAAAATATCCCTTAAGGCCATGACCCTCAACAATAACAAGCAAAAGGTGAATGACAAACTTGGTAACCCCATTGAAATAGGCATTGTTGTCATCTGGAGGGTGGTAAACTCAACCAACGCTGTTTTTAACGTAGATAACTTCAAAGCTTATTTATCCATCCAGTGTGATACCGCACTGCGTAACATTGCACGTATGTACCCATATGACATCTCTGAAGATGGAGATGAAAAATCACTGCGCGGAAGTAGCCAAGAAGTAGCAGACAACCTGAAAAAGGAGCTCCAATCCAGGGTAGAAATTGCCGGTCTTGAAGTAATTGAAGCGCGTATTACACACCTGGCATACTCCCCTGAAATTGCCGCAGTAATGCTCCAGAGGCAGCAGGCTTCAGCCATCATTGACGCACGCAAAATGATTGTTGACGGAGCCGTTGACATGGTTCAGATGGCCCTGGACAAACTGCAGGACAATAACATCGCAAATCTTGACGAGGAGAGAAAAGCCGTTATGGTAAGCAACCTTTTAGTAGTTCTCTGCGGTAATAAAGACGCCCAGCCTATCATAAACAGCGGCTCGCTCTACTGATCTGATGGATAAACCGGATAACACTAAAAAGCAAATACTTCTAAGACTTTCCCCCACACTCTGGAGAGAACTGGCCGCCTGGGCAGAGGACGACTTCAGATCAATTAACGGACAGATAGAATTCCTCCTAACAGAGGCCGTTAAAAAAAGAAAGAAATCTCAAGCCGAGAAACAGTAAAAATTTAAGCCGCTAAGCTTCCTGTATAAGACGCTTAGCGGCCTCTGCTTGCAACCTAAACAACCCAACTTACATTGGGCGTAGATATATTCTTCATTATCCAAAAAAGTATAATATTTCCTTACAAAAGATAACCAGCTTTCATCCAACACTTTAAACTCAAGTTTCCAAGATTAACACTGTCAAGCGTTTTTGAAAATGTCCCGAA
>CAZIVK010000198.1:0-3815 GCA_964542515.1 uncultured Oscillospiraceae bacterium
GCACCTGTAAAAAGCACGCTAACCGCGGGCCGGGCCGAAGTGGGAGAGGGAATCTATGGAGTCGATAAAACCGTATTCATCCTATATGACGCTCAAACCGCAAAGACCAGAGTGTACGTGGGTAAAGTCAATTTGCCTACGCTTATAGCTGCGGAAGGTGATATATACTACTCGGGGATGATTGCACAGGTGGTTTTTGTAACGTCGTCGTCCATTACTGGAACAACTGACCCGCTCTATGTGTACATCAATGATAGTGACCCTGTAATGACTGTTGACAGCGGAAACGGTAAAGTTTTCTACACTTATTCTGTGATTATTGATGGTGTGGAAACCGAACTGAAGTCTGACACAACCACCTACGACCATGACGACAACCCCACCTCAGCGGAAGTGCCGCTTGAAGTAGGGCTGTACAGTTACGTCATAAGTTTGGATACCGGGGGTTATACATTTACCTGGGTTAGCAGTGAGTGTCCTTTGTTTGACTCATAAGCCAGTCCATTATTCCGTATTCATTGTTGTATGTAAGAATCCAGGAGGCGTGGTTTGAGCCAAATTTGCGCTCAAGGGACATGTCGGGGTCGGTGGAGAGGCCGTACTTTTCAAGCTCCTCTGGGGAGTAAAGGGTTAGTTTTGCATGTTTGTTGCCCATATCTCTAAGTTTTAGGATGCCGTCCACTATGTACTTGTGGCGGTAGATTGTGTGGTCCACATAGGCGGTGGAGATCCAAAGCTTTGTGTCCACAAGTCCGCAGAGTATGCCGTAAGTTTCAGGTGTCATTGTGGGGCAGATGGGCGCTGCAGCAGCAAACAGACCGCTCCCTACGGACAGTGCGCGCAGTGTACCGCCACCGCCCATGGACAGGCCGGTAACATATACACGGGCTGGGTCCACTTTTCCGTCAGCAATCATGGTACGGATTAAATCACATATACTTGCAAGATATCCGCGGTGCCAACCGTGGGGCCCCTTGATGTCACTTGTTGCAAAGGATGTGGGCATAACAATTTTCCCGCCCACCGGGACCATGCCCTTAGGGGCCTGGGGTGCCATGACGTAGACGTCCGGGTAGTCCTCCGCAATGCGGGAGGCTCCAAGGGTTCCGGTCATCTGGGCCCAGTTGTCAGTACCGCATTCACCTCCACCGTGGAGGTAGAGAACCAGTGGTCTGGGACCAGCTGCTTCCGGGGAGTAGAGGCGGTATAGCACACCATTGTCGTTTCGTGCTTCAAATTGATCCGCTCCATCTGTTTTTACGGAGGTCACGGCGTTCCTATCGAAGCTGATGGGTGCAGCGGCACCTGTGCCGGTTACGCGGAATTTGCCGTAGCTGAATGGTGCAGTTGTGAGGCGTAGACCGTTGGGGATCTCATCTATTTGGGTTACATGGGAGACGTCCTCGTGGAAGGTTCCCCATTGTTCCAAGCCTATTGTGAAATCTGCGGGGGAGATAGCGCTTACTTTTAGACTGGTCTCAACCTCAAAAGCATTTGCTGTCCACCCCTGGTTAGCAACGGTTGTTAGTGCGGTAATTTTCATTTATTTATATCTCCTCTCTTTTTTGTTGACAGTAGAATTGCGGACAAGGTAGCTGTGGCGGCGATTCCGATGGCGGCGGCTTTGATTATCTTCTTTTGTGTGGGGCTTATCTTGAAGTTTGTAACCGATATTGCTTCCCCTTTGGGTTCGGAGGTTGCCGCGGGTTTGGTAAGGAACCGGGTCACCTCATTTAGCATCTGCTCGGGGTGCTGTAGGATCTCCCCTTGGGTGTAGTTTCTGAATATTTTTTCCTGCATGTTGGGGAAACGTTTGCGGAGTTCACGTGCTCCTGAGGGTGCAAGTAGTTCCTTGCTTCCGTACCAACAGGCTATGTCTATATCTGTAAAAGAGCCTTTAGGAAGCTTTTTGAAAAGCTCAAAGCTTGCGTAATGAGTGTTTTTGAGGGTGCTGAGTGTTACATCTGTGTGGATGAGTTCATCCAGATCCTCTTGAGTTGCTACGCCGTAGAGCTTCATCATGAGTTTGCTCTCTCTTCCCTGTACTAAGCCCAGACCGGTTTTTGCGGCAAGCTTGGCAAGTGGCTTTGAGAGTGGGCCCATGGATAGGTCTGCAGCGCCGTCCAATATAAGGTTTTCAAGTTTAACTTTGCGATTAAAGTAAATGGTGAGTGCGGTGCCACAGCCGAGTCCGGTTGCATAAACGGCATATATTGTTCCGTAAAGGTTCTGAGATACGTAGTCCTCTATCTTTTTGGCCTCTTCCTCAAAAGATATGAATTCAGAGTCATCTGCCGGGTCAAGTCCGTCCGTTCCCACAGCAATCACGTGAAAGGTTTCGGACAATATTGGAATGACCTTCCCAAAGCTTAGCTCCCATGTGGAGGAACTCCCATGTAGCAGCATTAGGGGCATATTATTAGTGTCGCCAAACTCGTAAAATTTCAACTTCCGCGCCTCCTTTACTCATCCTAAAGTATATAGTCTTGCCAATCTTGTGTCAAGAATAAACACAATAAACCGCACTAGGTGCTCTCTTTTTCAATTATGCCCCAGGGCAGGACTGCGGGGGTTTCGGTTTTGCCGTCAATCATGTTGAGAAGTTTTTGAGCGGCCAACCTGCCAACATCCTCCTTTGGGTGGTTTAGGGAGGTTATTTTTACCGACGTGATGTCGGAGAAGCTGCTGTTGTCAAAGCTAATAACCGCAATGTCTCCGGGGACTGTACGTCCGCTACGTTGAAGGGCGTTTAGCAGGGGTGCTGCAATTTGGTCGTTATAACAGATAACTGCTGTACAATCCTTGAATGAGTCTATTATGCGCTCTATATTGCCCGGCTCAAATAGTGAGTCACGGGTTTCAGTTGTAAACCAGTGGATGGCACTATCATGGAGCTCTACATCATTGGCACGCGCAGCCTCAATAAAACCTGCAAACCGCTCGTGTCCCTGCATGTCATCTGCCTTAAAGATTCCACCTATTTTCCGGTGTCCCTTAGCAACGAGGAGCTCAGTGGCCTGTTTTCCGCCACCTCTGTCATCAGTAACAACATATACGCTGTCCCCAAGAGCTGAGTAGTACCCGCTCATAAAAACAAGAGGAATCCCCATGGACTGAAACTGCCTGTAATACTCCAGGTTAGGGTTTGGCAGTGCTGTCTTTGCGCCCTCTATTAATATGCCGTCTACGGGCCTTTCAAGAAAAGATGAAAGTATCAGCTTTTCCGTGTCCATCCTATTTCCGGTGGAGAAAAGGGAGAAGGAGTAACCCGCAGCTGACAAGCCATCCTCTATGCCACGGATTATACTTGGCAGGATGTAGTCGGACATGTAGGTGACCACAACACCAATATTTTTTGTGGGCGGTTGAGAGGTGGCGCGTTTACTGACATATGTGCCGCTTCCCTGCTTGCGGATAATAAGGCCATCCTGCTCTAAAATGCCGATAGCCCGCCGCACCGTTTGGCGGCTAACATTGTAGCGCTCAGACAGTTTGTCCTCCGTCTCCAGCTGGGATCCCGGGGGGTATTTACTATTTATGATGTCTGACTTGATCTGTTCCATCAACATCATGTACTTATGAGTTACAGGTCTGTTGGTCATGTGGGGTCACCCAATTCTAAAATATTCTGCTCAAGAAGTGTCATATCACGTACTTATCACGTCGATTTACATCAATAATAGTATACATTAAAGTTCTTTGTGATTCCATAGATGTAACAGGTTGCAACAAAGAATTATCGTATTGTATTTAAGTTGTACCTAATAAATTGGAAATGGTACTTGACAATCTCCCCATATTCGTTCTATTATTAA
>CAZIVK010000199.1:0-3800 GCA_964542515.1 uncultured Oscillospiraceae bacterium
AACCCCGGGCAGAACAACCAGAAGAACAACAATCAGCAGAATCCTATGCAGAATAACCAACAGAACCAGCAGAACAGACAACAGAACCCTATGCAGAACAATCAAAACCCTGCACAGAATAACCAGCAAAAAGACAAGCGCCAAAAAAATAAGCAATCAAGCACTCACGATAGAGACGGTTCAGAAATGTTTTAACATCAGCAAAACAGAGAGCCTCACCAGATTTAAGTTCTAGTGCTCTCACGGGCATACGGGTTCAAGTCCCGTCTCGCACACCAGTTATTTTAGTTAAAAGCCTTGATTTCATTAGAAATTGGGGCTTTTTTCTAACTTTCTTGATGTGTTTACAAAATCCTTATAAGCGATAAAATTCCAAATTATGGTATACTCTACCAAATAAGATTATTGCAGGTGGGCAGGCCGCTGCATCGCGGAACAAGAAATCCTCCGAAATAGAAAACGCCACTTATCCGTTTTGCAGACAAGTGGCATAATTCACAGTATTATACTGCTCCATACAGAATGAATATCAGAAACAGTAGGATCAGGATTCTGCCGATTCTGCCGTTACCGTCAAGAAACGGATGAATCGTCTCAAACTGATAGTAGATAAGCGCTTTTATATTGTTACTGAAATTTTGTCACAAATTTTTTCATGCTGTTTAAACCATCCAGGGAGTCTGAGGCTGATTTACCCTTTGAAAGAAGATAAAATTTAATCTTAGGTTCGGTGCCGGAGGGTCTTACCATTAGCTTTGTACCACCCACCATGATGAAGCTTAGGACATCGGAGCCTTCGAGTTCAATATTTTCTGTAATGCCGGTTTTAGTATATGTTGCAGTGCCGGATAGGTAATCCACTTTAACGTCAACTTCCAACTCTGCAGGAAACTCTATATTACCGTTTCGGAGTGCCTCCATGAGGTCCTTCATCTTCTTCAGACCGTCAAGGCCGCGCATAGTGATACTTACAGTCTCCTCAGAAAAGTGGCCGTATTTGTCATGCAGAGCTTCCAGAGCGTCAAATAGAGTCATACCTAAGTCTTCATAGTAAGCTGCCATTTCAGCCAAAAGCATAGATGCCGTAACTGCATCCTTATCACGACAGTGCTCACCAATAAGGTAGCCAAATGACTCCTCATAGGAGAATATACAGCTCTTGCCCTCCTCCAACAGATCATTTATCTTTTCAGCAATAAATTTGAAGCCTGTAAAGGTGTCGTACATTGTTATACCGTTCTTTTCACTGACTTCTCTTGCCATCTCTGTAGTGACTATGGTTTTTATAGTGTATGGGTTTTCTGGCATAGAGCCTGTACGGTTTCTAGCAGATATAATATAGTCAAGTAGCAGTACACCGGTCTGGTTTCCGCTAACAACCTGATAACCACCCTCTGAGTTTCTTACAACAATACCGACTCTGTCTGCGTCCGGGTCTGTACCAATGATTAAGTCTGCACCAACTTTTTCAGCAAGTTTAATTCCCAGCTCAAAACCTGCCCTCTCCTCGGGATTAGGACTCTTAACGGTGGGAAAGTTGCCGTCTGGAATCATCTGTTCCTCAACGCAGTGAATATTCTTTATACCTAGCCTCTTCAGCGCCTCAGGAACCAACTTATAACCAGTTCCGTGAAACGGAGTGTACACAAGTTTAAAGGTGTCTGCAACGCGCTCAACGGGCTCTCTGTCAATAGCCTGTTTCATTACCACTTCAAGAAATTTGTCATCAAGCTCTTTGCCCAGTATTGTGATATATCCGTTTGCCACCGCGTCATCGTAATTACAAAGTTTTACACCTGTGAATATATCTATTTGGGAAACCATTTTTTCAACGGTATCAGCGTGTTCCGGAGGAAGCTGAGCTCCATCCTGCCAATACGCCTTAAAGCCGTTATACTCCTTTGGGTTGTGGGATGCGGTTACATTGATTCCTGCTATACATCCAAGTTCACGTATTGCAAAGCTTAGCTCCGGTGTGGGGCGCATTGCGTCAAACAAAAATACCTTAATTCCATTGGCAGCGAGCACCTGTGCTGCTTCCTTTGAGAATTCATTAGAGTTGTTTCTACAGTCAAATGCAATTGCTACACCGCGCTCCTCTGCTTTTTCAGCTTTGATTAGTTCAGCCATACCCTGAGTTACCTGTCTGACGACATGTCTATTCATGCAGTGGAGTCCAGTTCCCATTGTCCCTCTGAGTCCTGCAGTGCCAAAGCTGAGGGGTGCAAAAAATCTGCCCTCAATTTCTTTTGGGTTATCTCTAATAGCTTCAAGTTCATTGCGCTCCTCATCAGACAGTACCGGCGAGGACAGCCATTTCTCATACTCGTTTAAAACTACCGTTGACATAAAACTTCTCCGTTCTTTTGCTTTATCAATTAGCTAATCTATGCTTTTCCTTGCAACCTGTACTACTCCCTGGATATGATTTATCTTAGTCATAACCATTTTGAGCTGATCTAGGTCCCTTATATCTAGCGCAATGCTGATGGCATCGTAACCGTCATTGAACCTACGGGCATTTATAGAGCCTACTGGTATCTTCATTGTGGAGAGAGCGGTCATAATGTCAACAATAAGGTCACTTCTATCCTTAGCTGAAATCTCAATTCCTGTTTCGTATCTATCTTTGGTTTCGTCTGCCCAGTACACTTTTATCCAGCGTCCCTCATCATGGGCTTTACCGAGTGATTCCACGTTAACGCAGTCCTTGCGGTGCACCGATACGCCAAAGCCTTTTGTTACAAAACCAATTATGTCGTCACCCGGAATAGGGGCACAACACCTGGAAAATTTGATCAGGCAGTTTTCGACGCCCTCTACAATAACACCGGACTCGGACCTACGGGGTTTCTTAGGCTTTGCCTGTATAAGTTCAGACAAGTCCTTATTAGTGCTTATTTTGTTTAGACGCACCATCTCATCTTTAGCTCTGTTTGCGGCTCTCAGGGCGGTTATTCCACCATATCCTATTGCAGCGTAGAGCTCATCCATGTTCCCAAAGCTCATCCTCTTCAGGTATTGGCTTGAGACATCCTCCTGCATTGCATCTGCTAAAGATATGTTAAGCTTTTTGAGGTGTGATTCAAATGCTTCCTTGCCCTGGGCAATATTTTCTTCACGCTTCTCCTGCTTAAACCACTGGCGTATTTTATTGCGAGCAACACTGGTCTTTGCAATTTCCAGCCACCCACGACTAGGTCCGTGAGTCTGCTTGGAAGTCATAATTTCAACTATCTCCCCGTTTTGTAGTATATAGTCGTAGTTTGCTATGCGACTATTAACTTTAGCGCCTATCATTCTGTTGCCGACCGCTGAATGGATTGCGTAAGCAAAGTCGATAGGTGTTGAGCCTGCGGGGAGATTTATTACATCACCCTTAGGGGTAAATACATAGACCTCATCTGCAAACATATCTATTTTTAGTGTGCGTATAAATTCATCGGCATCGGTGTCCTCCTGAGCGTCAAGCATCCTCCTGACCCACTCAAGTTTCTTATCAAGAGCAACGCTTCCACCTTGCACCTCATTTTTATACTTCCAGTGAGCTGCGATACCGTATTCTGCTGTATGATGCATTTCCCGGGTGCGTATTTGTATTTCAAAAGGTACACCCTCACGTCCTATAACCGTTGTATGCAGGGACTGGTACATGTTGGGCTTAGGAGTTGAAATATAGTCCTTGAACCTTCCGGGAATTGGCTTATAGATATCGTGTACAATACCCAGGACATTATAGCAGTCCACTAGTTCCTCTACTATTACACGTACTGCATATAGGTCATAGCTTTCGTACATAG
>CAZIVK010000200.1:0-3775 GCA_964542515.1 uncultured Oscillospiraceae bacterium
CATCTTTTATCTTTTAGCTAGCTCAAAAGTGTTCGGCTTTTGACACCCTAATCAAATATAGGGACTGTAGTTTTTAATAACTACAGTCCTTTCTATTTTTAGTTCTATTTAAGAATACTAGTATGATAGGGGATTTTTTGCGGTTTTGAGGGAGAGTTCCAGAGCTTTTTCAAGTTGGAGATCAACGGATATTGTGCTGTTTTTGAGCTTTTGGATTTCTTGGTTGAGATGATAGATGAGGTTACCGCTGACGGTGGATATTTTGCGGAGTCCGTAGTCGCCTGCAAAGGCGTGGGCTGCGTAGAGGGTACGGGTGTCAAATGTTTCGTCAGGGATGTCGTTAAAGTATCCTAGAAGTTGGAGACGTTTTTCAAGCTGTAGTACGGCGGGGGAGATGTCTCCTGCTTTTAGGGTTAGCCTATCTGAGAGGGGAGAAAGGGCAGGCATAGGGAAGGGTGCGGTGCCCCAGTACACGGTGTAATCCGGTACTATTCCTTTTCCATTATAGCTCTCAAGGCCGGGCAGTTTAATTTCAAAGTTGGTCACTATGGCAACGGAACCGTCTTCTAGTTCCTGGTGTATCTGTCCAACGCCTTTGCCGTATGTAGTAAGTCCAACAATATCTGCGTATCCGAGTCCCTTGAGGGTTCCTGCAAATATTTCTGCAGCGGAAGCGCTATACTGATCTACAAGGACGACTACTCCGTTAGGGGTCCAACCGGCGCCGGAGGAGGTATATGTTTCATGTCCTAGGTCACGGGTGTAAATGGAAAGTACTTCACGGTCCTTTTCCGGTATTATGTAGTTGAGGATGTTGTAGAGTACATCTAGGCTTCCTCCGGGGTTGGAGCGGACATCAAAGATGACTGATTTGAAGCCTTGGTTTGGAAGATCGTTATAGATGTTTACAAAGTCAAAGAACGTGCGGATATCGCCAAATCTTGTGATTTTTATGTATGCTATACCATCACCCATATCTTCAAATTCAATGTTTGAAAGAGTAATAGGTTTTCTTGTAATGGTAAGTAACTTTACATTTGGTAGATTGTCCCGCTTAACTCCAATAACCACATCTGTATCAGGGACACCGCGAATTATTGAGGAGAGGGCGCCGATTGTATAGTTGGTGACGTCTATTCCGTCTACCGAAACTATTTGGTCACCATTTTGCATACCGGCAGCTTGGGCGGGGGATGTGTCAAATACTGTTTTTACAAAGTTTCCACCTGTGCGGGTGTCATCAAGTTCAACGCCTATGCCTACATATTCTGTGGCTACGGGGTATGACTCCAGATATTCTTCCTCAGGCATGTAGTGGGAGTAGGTGTCATAGGTCTGGTACATGTAGTCTGCAAACTCGTCAAACTTGTCAGGATTTTCTTCGAAGAACCTCTCGAGAGCTGCAAGGATTGGATTGTCGTCATCAGTGGAGTAGAGGTTATACTTTTTTATTATATCTGCAAGTTCATTTAGCTTGTCCATATTTGAAGCAGATACGGGTAAAATAAATAATGAAATTGATAAGATAACACAGAGTGTTACTGCTAAGAGTTTTTTCATACAGTGGATGCCCCTTTCGGTTTATGGTTTACATACTTTCCGGTGCGGAGACCCCTATAAGGTTTAATCCGGTCTTAATGACGGAGCCAGTTGATTTAACAAGTAGAAGGCGTGCAGATTTTATATCATCAGATTCTCCCCTTATACGGCAGGAGTTGTAAAATTTGTGGAATGCTGCGGAGAGGTCTATTAGATATTTATTTACTACGGAGGGATCGAGGTCACGTGCTGAGAGATGAATTTCCTCAGGGAATAGGCCGATAAGTTTAATTAGATCCAGTTCAGCAGGCTCATGGAGAACAGAGCAGTCCACAGCTTCACCTACTGAAGGAGCGCTTCCTTCTTCAGCAAGATTTTTTAAGAGACTGCATATACGTGCATGAGCATATTGGACGTAGTAGACAGGGTTTTCTCCTGTCTGTTTGATGGCTAGATCCAGGTCAAAGTCCAAGTGGGTTTCAGGTTTCTGGAAATTGAAGAAGAAACGGGCGGCATCCCGGGGGATCTCATCCAGGAGGTCTCCAAGAGTTATGGCCATGCCGGTACGTTTTGACATTCTGACAGTTTCATCCCCACGGCGGAGATGTACCAGTTGGAACAATAGGAAGTCCAGCTTTGAGGAGTCTATACCGAGAGCTGCCATTCCGGCCATGAAGCGCAGTGTGTGACCGTGGTGGTCTGCTCCAAAAGCATCAATGACGCGGTCAAATTTCCGGACTTGGAATTTATTGCGGTGATAAGCTATGTCAACGGCATAATAGGTGTAAAATCCGTTAGCTTTAATAAGAACTTCATCCTTTTCAAGGTCAAAAGAGCTAGCTCTAAACCAGAGAGCCCCGTCCTTTTCATAGGTGTGACCCAGTGAGGTGAGGTGGTCTATTGTGTCCTGAACATAACCGGAATTGTGGAGAGAGGTCTCTGGGAACCAGGTATCATATACAATTCCGTAGCGTGCCAGGTCAGCTTTCATACGCTCTATATTGATGGCAAGACCAAAATCAGTTAGGAGTTGGATGCGCTCATCTTCAGGCATTTCAAGAGGTGCGTCACCGTGTTCTTCACGGAAGGCTAGAGCAATATCACGGATATATTCACCGTGGTAGCCGTCTTCCGGGAAGGTAACAGCATCTTCACCGCGTATGAGCTGGGTGTAACGTGCATCTATGGACTTTCCGAAAAGCAATATCTGGTTTCCGGCGTCATTCAGATAGAACTCACGGTGAACTTTCCAGCCAGCAAAGTCAAGTACTGAGGATATGGCGTCACCAAGGACACCGCCTCTTGCGTTACCAATGGTCATTGGTCCTGTTGGATTGGCGGAGACAAACTCAACCATAACTGTTTTGCCGTTTCCGTCTGCGGTTCTTCCATAGTTTTCCGGATCTGAGTCCACTGCGCGGAGTATTTCATTGTACCATGATGTGCTAACTGTAAAGTTAATGAACCCGGGACCGGCTGCTTCTATTTTTTTGAAGAAACTGCCGGTGAGGTCTGAATACTCTATAATGAGGTTTGCGATATCACGGGGTGACTTGCGGAGCAGTTTGGCTGCTGCCATTGCAAAGTTGGTGGAGAAGTCACCGTTAACGGAGTCACGGGGAATTTCCACTGCACAATCCAATACAGCACCTGCAGGAAGCTTGTTCGCCTGCGCGGCTTTGGCGTAAGCGTCAAGGATAAGGTTTTTTATTTGAACTTTTGCATCATTAACTAAGTTGAACAAGTGTTTCACCTCTTTATATTCTACCGGTGATCAGCTGAGAGCTGACTTTCCGGTGGTGCCAGTGGTACGGATATTCATTTTAAAAATATTATCTGAAGTTACGGCCTGATCTATTTCTAGGGAGTACTTAATTTCAATGTCTCCGCCATTTTCAGTGAGGGAGGAGTTAACTTTCTTGGCACTGACACCTATAGTCATGGAACCATAGTTTGTGTCGTAGTACATTAGATGCCTCTGACCCTGCTCAAAAACCATGTGGGATGAGATGTCCCCGTCCCTGACAACGGTAATTCTTCTGCTGTTGTCAACGGTAATGGTGGTGGTATAGATGTCCGATGATTCTGGTTCTGTCTCTTTGTATGTTATGATGTAGGCTCCATCTTGAATTGTAAACCTGCCGGGTATTATCATTTCAAGCATCTCTTCCGTATAGTGGTCATATTGGTGGCTGCCCGACACAGACACCAGAACATTGTTTTCATTCATAATTGA
>CAZIVK010000201.1:0-3764 GCA_964542515.1 uncultured Oscillospiraceae bacterium
GGACGGTATGACTGTTGTAGGGGACACGCCCAATGGCATTGAAGTGCAATCTCTCATTGAAAAGAAAAATCCAAGTATTGTTCTAATGGATATTGTTTTGTCCGGAATGGATGGGCTAAGTGTTCTCAAACAGATCTCACAGATGCGTTACGACAAGAGACCTTCAGTTATACTACTCTCATACTTTTTAAACGAGCAGACCATATTGGAAGCGTCGGAGCTTGGGGCAAAATACTTTATTCTAAAGCCCTGTGATCTAAACGGTATTATCGAAAAGATAAGATGCTTTGGGCTTCCAACTCAAAACTCTATAGTAGAACGTGTACCACAAATTCGCAATGTAAACCTAGAAACCATGGTTACAAATATAATACATGAAATAGGCGTTCCTGCCCATATAAAAGGGTACATCTATTTGCGTGAAGCGATCGTGTTGGCAGTTAAGGATATGGATGTAATTAATGCAGTGACAAAAGTACTCTATCCAACTATAGCTAAAACGTTTAATACTACTGCATCCCGTGTAGAAAGAGCTATAAGACATGCTATTGAAGTTGCGTGGGACCGAGGAGACCTTGAGACACTGCAGAGATTCTTTGGTTATACAGTATCAAATACCAAAGGAAAACCAACAAATTCAGAATTTGTTGCCATGATTGCAGATAGGCTCCAACTCCAGCTAAAAACAGGAAGCTAACTTTTTATAGTATGTAACATATATGTTACGTCAATACCTGCGGAGCAAATAGGCTTTGCAGGTATTTTTGTGTCAAAACATACAAAAGCAGACAAAAAACACTGTTAGTTCTTCATTACATTGGGGAAAAGCCAAAATTTATTAAAATCATATGTTTTTACCAAACTCTGTGGTATAATACTACAGGATTTATAAAGACAATATTTAACAATATTTAGCTTTTGGAGGTTAAAAAAATGACAAAGTATGTCTATTTGTTCTCGGAAGGTAACGGAACAATGCGTAATCTTCTGGGAGGAAAAGGCGCCAACCTAGCAGAAATGACAGGTCTTAATCTACCGGTTCCTCAAGGGTTTACCATAACTACTGAGGCATGTATGCGCTACTATGAAGATAACCAAACAATATCTAAAGATATTGAGGATGAGATCATCAAAAACATGGCATCTATGGAAGAAATCACAGGAAAGAAGTTTGGCAACAAAACTAACCCTCTCCTGGTTTCGGTGCGCTCAGGTTCACGTGCCTCAATGCCCGGCATGATGGATACAATTCTAAATCTTGGCCTAAATGATGAAGTTGCAGAATCCCTAGTGAGCCTTACCAACAACCCCAGATTTGTGTATGACAGCTACAGACGCTTTATTCAGATGTTTGCGGATGTTGTTATGGAACTTCCAAAGCATAAGTTTGAAATAATTATTGATGAACTTAAGGGCACTAAAGGCATTACTGATGACCTTGATCTTACCAGTGAGGACATGAAGGAACTCGTCAGAAGATTCAAAGCCTTCTATAAAGAACAAAAGGGAACTGATTTCCCAGCAGATCCAAAAATACAACTAATTGAGTCCGTAAAGGCTGTATTCCGTTCATGGAACAATGCTCGTGCCATCACTTACCGCCGTCTAAATGATATTCCTGGTGACTGGGGTACAGCGGTTAACATTCAGGCAATGGTATTTGGTAACATGGGTGAGACCTCCGGAACAGGTGTTGCATTTACAAGAAACCCCTCAACAGGTGAGCACAAACTATACGGTGAGTACCTCATGAATGCCCAGGGTGAGGACGTTGTTGCCGGTATTCGTACACCAAACCCAATCTCCTCCCTACATGAGACGATGCCCGCAATTTATGACCAGTTTGCCTCAATCGCAGACCTCCTTGAAAAGCACTACAAGGACATGCAGGACATGGAGTTCACCATTGAAAACGGAACTCTCTTCATGCTCCAGACAAGAAACGGCAAGCGCACAGCTCAAGCTGCTATCAAGATTGCAGTTGATCTTGTGGCGGAAGGCATGTGCACCAAGGAGGAAGTTCTCCTAAAAGTTGATCCAAAACAGCTTGACGCACTTTTACATCCTCAGTTTGACCCCGCTATGATAAAAACTGCTAAAGCTATAGCCACCGGACTCCCAGCATCACCCGGTGCAGCTTATGGACAGATCTACTTCACAGCTGAAGCAGCAGTAAAGGCAGCAGAGGCCGGACAGAAATCACTACTAGTACGCCTTGAGACCTCACCAGAGGACATAGAAGGCATGAACGCAGCAGAAGGTATACTCACTGCACGTGGCGGAATGACATCGCACGCAGCTGTTGTAGCCCGTGGTATGGGTAAGTGCTGTGTAGCTGGCTGTGACAACCTCAAAGTATTTAGCAACTATATTGAAATAGGCGGCCAAAGAGTCAATGAAGGAGAATTCCTCTCCCTGGATGGCTCAACCGGAAACGTCTATATCGGTGAAATAACAACTATTGAAGCAACCGTCAGCGGAGACTTCGATACATTCATGACTTGGGCTGATGAAGTAAGGGTACTCAAAGTCCGTGCAAACGCAGACACACCTAAGGATGCAAAACAAGCTCTTGGGTTTGGCGCAGAAGGCATAGGCCTAACCAGAACAGAGCACATGTTCTTTGAAGCAGACCGTATTATGGCTGTGCGTGAAATGATAGTTTCAAATAGCGTAGAGCAGCGCAAACAAGCTCTTGCTAAAATCCTGCCAATGCAGCGCGGTGACTTTGAAGGCATCTTTGCAGCTATGCGTGGTTACCCTGTAACCATCCGTCTCCTGGACCCACCGCTTCACGAGTTCCTTCCACAGGAGCACTCAGACATTGAGAAGCTTGCCAAGGAGATCGGCCTCACATTTGAGGATCTCAATGAGACCATTAAGAACCTGCATGAGCTCAACCCAATGATGGGACACCGTGGATGCCGCCTTGCAGTATCCTTCCCAGAAATTGCAGAAATGCAGACACGCGCTATCATTGAAGCAGCTATTAACGTAAATGCAACACCAGGTGCTGCAGTTGTTCCTGAAATCATGATCCCTCTAGTAGGTGAGAAGAAGGAATTTGTATTTGTTAAAAACATTGTCACAAAGACTGCAGAAGCCATCATTGCGGAGCGCGGTGTAGATCTTAAATATATGGTTGGCACCATGATGGAAATCCCACGTGCTACACTCGTAGCTGACGAGATTGCTGAAGAAGCAGAATTCTTCTCCTTCGGAACAAATGACTTGACCCAGATGACATTTGGTTTCAGCCGTGATGACGCCGGAAAGTTCCTTCCTGACTACTACTCCAACAAGATCTATGAATCAGACCCCTTTGCAAAGTTTGACACTGCCGGTACCGGTAAACTAGTAACCATGGCAGCTAAACTAGGCCGTTCAACACGCCCTGATATTAAGCTCGGCGTATGCGGTGAACACGGTGGCGACCCTGCATCAGTTGAGTTCTTCCACGCCCAAGGACTAAACTACGTATCCTGCTCACCATTCCGTGTGCCAATAGCAAGACTTGCAGCTGCACAGGCAGTCCTAAAGGCCTAAGGTCAGCTAAACTAAATATCGCAGGGTGCTATCTCAAGATAGCACCCTGTTTTAATTGAAAGATTGCTTCAAAAGCGCTATAATATCTCTTGAGGAGATGATGGATAATTTTGATGGTTGATAAAGGTAATTTGATGTATATAGATAGCCCCAGGGATGATATATATTTTAACCTTGCTTTGGAGGAGTATTTATTGTATCATTTCAAAGTTGGGTCA
>CAZIVK010000202.1:0-3741 GCA_964542515.1 uncultured Oscillospiraceae bacterium
ACAATACTTTGTGGATATATATCAGTTTTGATGACGTATTTAAGCAGGTCATTACGGCTGGTATTAATTGTATTCTTATATCATTATTGTCTTTTACAGGTAAAATTTATCTATCAGCTATCAGCGTTGTGCTTTACTGCTTCTTGTTACTGTTCTTTACATTGTCCATCCGCTCTATACCACGGGGTATGAGGTGGTATAGGTCAAGGAGAAACGCTAGTAAAGGAGTGATGCTCAGAGCTGTTGTTGTTGGAGCTGGTTCTGCAGGGTCTATGATCATTAAGAGGCTAGCAACTAATAATCAGGACGGCTTTTATCCCGTAGCTATTGTGGATGATGATCCCCAGAAGCAGGGGACAAGCTTATCTGGAGTTCCTGTAGCAGGTACAATTGCACAACTCAGTAGTGTTGCAAAGAAGTACGGTGCTCAGGAAATTATTATTGCTATACCTGCCGCTTCACCTGAGTTGCTGGACCGTATTTATACACATTGCATTGAAGCCGCCTTACCGGTTAAAATATTCCAAAGTGTTGTGGATTTTGATAGGTTTGCTGCTGGAAATAAAAGGGCTCTTGCTGAAGTTCCAATTGAGGACTTGCTGTCTCGTAACACCGTAAAGCCGGATATGAGTGAAGTAAAGAAATACATAGTTGGAAAAACAGTTATGGTTACAGGCGGGGCCGGTTCAATAGGTTCTGAGCTGTGTAGGCAGATTTTAAATTATGGCTGTGGGCACCTCATTATTTTTGACATACATGAAAACGGACTGTTTGCTATAAATGAGGAGCTAAAGAAACTGTGTGACCCTAGCTTATATACACTGTGTCTTGGGTCTATCCGGGATGAAAAACGTCTGTCTGTAGTGTTTGAAAAGTACCGTCCACAGATGGTTTTACATGCGGCAGCACATAAGCACGTACCTATGATGCAAATAAACCCCATAGAAGCAGTGAAGAATAATGTATTTGGAACTCTTAATGTTTTGAACTGTTGCGTAAAATACAACACTGAGCGGTTTATATTAATTTCAACAGATAAGGCAGTACATCCCACAAACATTATGGGGGCCACAAAGCGTGTTACAGAGCTTCTTATGCAGTCCATGAATGGCCGTGGTTGTGAAATGAGCGCTGTACGTTTTGGGAATGTGCTAAACTCCAACGGTAGTGTTATTCCAACCTTTAGAAAGCAAATTGAGGATGGTGGGCCGGTTACAGTTACACATAGAGATATAACCCGCTACTTCATGACTATTCCAGAAGCTGTCTCCCTTGTTTTGTGCGCGGGCATACAGGCAGCTGGTGGTGAAATATATGTTCTAGATATGGGAAATCCGGTCAAGATCTATGATCTGGCCTGTAATATGATTCGGTTAGCTGGGCTGGTGCCGGATCGGGATATACATATTAATATAACGGGCCTACGTCCTGGAGAAAAGCTCTTTGAGGAGTTGTCTTTTGACAGTGAGACCATGCGGACCACCCAATCCAAAAAGATTTTTGTCCTGACGGATGGCAAAACATTTCCACCGGATTTCAACCTATTACTGCGGCGCTTAGCCAAGCTCGTTAAGTCTGACAACAATCCTGACGCAGTCTATGAGCTAGTATTTCAAATCATCTCTGAGCCTATTGTTGAGTCTTCTGAAGAGGGAGTTGATATGGAGGATGGCGTATTAGCACATGCAAAATAAATCTTGTTTAGGAGCGTTTCTATGGAAGAAATTGATCTACGCAAGCTAATTGGCATTCTCCTGCACAGGTGGTGGATTATTGTTGTAGCCTTTGTACTAAGTGCGCTTTTAGCTTTTATTGTATCTTACTTTGTGATTGAACCAGTTTACTCCGCCAAAGCTACGCTATACGTCTACAACCGTGACCAGCGTGATTCCAATATTACGACAAGTGACATAAGCGTATCCAAGACACTTGTGAACACTTACATTATTATCCTTAAGAGTGACGCTGTTCTAGAAAACGTTGCTAGGGAAGTTAACTATGGTTACTCGGCTGCACAAATACGGGAAATGATCTCGGCAAACGCCATCAACAACACTGAGGTTTTTGAACTTGTAGTAAACAACACAAATCCAAAGCATGCTGAGGTAATTGCAAACACTATTATTGAAGTGGGGTCATCTGAAATTATCCGCGTTGTCCAGGCAGGTAAAGTAGAGGTCATTGACTACGCGTCACTGCCAACCAAGCCCTCCTCTCCCAACATTAGAAACAATACAGTCATAGGTGCTGTCCTTGGGGTTATGTTAGCTATAGGCGGTGTGCTATTGTTTGAAATGTTGGATACACGCATAAAGAATGAGGAAGACCTAACTACAAACTATAAATACCCAATCATCGGGGTTATCCCCTTCATATCAGAAAACACAAAGGCTGAAAGGAAGAGGGTAAAGAAATGAGTATATTTGGGAATAAGGAAAAGAAAACCATCCGCGTACCAATCGAACTGTTAGTTTTATCTGATCAGTCCCTCTTTATAGTAACAGAAGCCTACAAAGCGGCACGTACCAACCTCATGTTTATGGTGGCAAATAATGATAAGAAAATTATTGCATTTACAAGTCCCAATATGGCAGAAGGTAAAACCATTACCAGTGTAAACACAGCTATCACTTTTGCTCAGACAGGCTCTAGAACCTTAATTATAGACGCAGATATGCGTAAGCCCCGCATTCACAGCACCCTCCGGATTCAATCGTCCCCGGGACTCAGTGACAAGCTGGGCGGCTTTTCAAATGAGAGCTGCATCTATGAAACTGAATATGCCAACCTCTTTTCTATGCCGGCAGGAACGCTACCGCCAAACCCTTCCGAGCTATTGGGCTCAAAGGCTATGCAGGAGCTACTTGTAAAGTTGTCTGGAGAGTTTGAATACATTTTTATAGACTGTCCACCCATTGAGTTTGTTACTGACGCCGCTACACTATCGCCTTTCATTTCTGGAATAGTGGTTGTTGTACGTCACAGGGTAGCTACACATGAAACCGTTGGAAACACAATCACAGCTCTTAAACAGTCCGGAGCAAATGTACTCGGCTTTATGCTGAATGGTGTGCCTCAGGACCGCCGCTCGTATAAGTACGGCTATGGTTACGGTGATAGTTACGGGGACCTTGAAGAGGACCGGTAAGAACACATTTGGAGGCACTAATGTTTATTGATTTCCATGCTCACATCTTGCCTGGTATGGATCACGGCAGTAGGAACTTGGAGACCTCACTTAAGCAGTTAAAGGTTGCAGAGGATAATAAAGTCTCCACAATTGTTGCCACATCTCACTTTTACCCTGAGCGTCATACTGTAGGCAAGTACCTTAAAAGAAGAGCTGACAGTTTATCCCTCCTGCATGAGGCTGTTGACACTACAATACGCATTGTCCCAGCCGCAGAGGTGAAGCTCTCTTTTGATTTACCGGATCTTGAGGATTTGGAGAAGCTCTGTATAGCAGGCACCAACTATATTCTCATAGAAATGCCGCAACCCAAAAGTATAAACTGGATTTATGATGCCCTTTACAAAATATCCTCTGTAAGAGAGCTCAACCCCATCATTGCACATATAGACCGTTATGATTCGGAATTTGCAGACTCCCTTATGGACATGGGATTTGTAATACAAATAAACGCTGATGCTATACTGCCCCCTCTTAAAAGAGGCAAGTGGATAAAGAAGATTGAACATAACCAGATTCATCTATTGGGGCGTGATGTGCACGACACAGCT
>CAZIVK010000203.1:0-3731 GCA_964542515.1 uncultured Oscillospiraceae bacterium
TCCCACTTTTGCTGCCATCTTTCTTCTATGCTTGTAAAGTCGTACTTCATATTTAAAACCTTCTTACTGTTTACTTGTCTCTATGCGCGGTGCGTCTGACCATAGCCTCTCAAGAGAATAGAAGCTCCGGGTTTCATCTGTGAAAACATGCACTATTACAGAACCGTAGTCCAGAAGTATCCATGTTGATGAGCTGTGTCCCTCTACGTGTAGCGGGTAGGTTCCCTGTTCTTTTAGTTTGTATTCAACCTCATCTGCAAGGCTGCGTACATGTGTTACGGATGTTCCGCTGCATATTACAAAGTAGTCTGCAAGAACGGTGAGGTTTTCTATTTGGATAAGTTCAATGTCTACTCCCTTTTTGGAGTCCAAGAGGCTAACAATTTCCTGAGAAAGCTCTTTTGGGTTCATCATATTATTGACTCCCTTTCTTATTTTAGTTTGATGACAGTATATCCAGATCTGTAATATCGGATGTATAGGGATTTATTGTTGAGTTGATAAGATCCAATGTGGCTGCTTCATCTGCCAGAACGTATGACAGTCCGCTATAGTAACCGGTGTTTTCCGAGAGTGTGTGAAAGTTGACCGCATCTGAAGCGTCAACACCAAGAGATTCCTGTGCCAGCCATAACATCTCACCTAATGCAAGCTCTGTGTCAACATTTTCAACTGCTATTTCAATTAAATTGTTGAGCTTAAGTAGTGTTGCAGGTTTAAGGAGTTTTTTTGCTACGGTCTTTAGTAGCAGCTGTGTAGTATGAATTCTATCCAAATCCTCACGCGGATAACCTGACCCATCATTGTTATGGCGGAAGCGGACCACCTCAAGAGCTTTTTTGCCATTTAGGAGCTGCTCACCCTTCTTGAAGTGGATGCTGAGGTTTTGGCTGGGGTCGTCGTAGTCCATATTGACTGGTACGTTGAATGTTACTCCGCCTATGGCGTCTATTAGGGCCACAAAGCCCTTTAGATCCACCAAAATATGGTAATCAGGTTCAAAACCAATTAGAGAAGCAACCTCAGCTTTTAGGTTCTCTATTCCACCATAGGCATAAGCGGCATTGATCTTTTTTACCTTGCGAGTCACATTGACGAGCGTGTCTCTCGGGATATTAATAATATCTATACTCTTGTTTTTGTTGTCAAGAGAAGCAACCATTATGACATCTGTGTTTGCACCAACCTTGTCCGTTCCCACCACAAGGAAAGTATAGAAGTCCTCCTTGCGCTGTACCACATCTGGTTCCGCACTGGGTGTAGGAGTCACGTCATTATCTTTTATAGGTGTTTCGGGTTCCTTATCCGGTAACTGGTTGTCAGTGGGAGGTTCTACCGTAGGTACGGGAGTAATAACCGGGGGCTTTACTGTAGCTTTGTAGAGTGTGAACAGTATTCCGGCTAGAATCAGTAGCGGGATTACCACAGCAAAAAATCCGGTTCTACGCTTGGCGCGCGTTTTTTTGACGGGGCGCCTTCCACGACTCTGTGCGCGAGTACCCCTACTGGAAGCAATCTTTCTTTTGGATTCGACCATAAATTTTCCTTCCTGAGCAGCAAAAAGGTGTTGTGCTCCCCTGGTGCAGTGTTGGAATTATAGCATAAAACAGTTAAGTATTCAATTATCCTCTGACAGTTCATGGCATTTATATATGCCGTTTGTTTTGATATAACTCAAAACATTGGGGGGAATCATACCATCAGCAGTTGTTGTACAAAGTGCCTGACGAACTTCTGTAGATGAGAGTTCAAGAATGTCGTTTCCCACAACGGCGCTTAGAGCACCGTACCTGTCGTGGAGAAACTCTGCGTGAGCTGTTAGGGCCTCAGTATCCCCTTGAGCTCGTGCCAAAACACATATCCCACACTGAGCAAAAATCTCTTCGAGGGATCTCCATGTCTGAATGGAGAGAAACATATCTGAGCCTACAATAAGCCAAAATTCACAGTCCGGATAGAGCTCATGTAGTTCATAGAGGGTGTCCACGGTATAACTTGTCTGGTTGCGCTTAATTTCAACATCCAGGACCTCCACCTGCTCCATGTCCTGAAATGCTAACCTAGTCATTTCCAGACGCTCTGAAGGACCGGGTGCCGAGTCCGACATCTGCTTGTGAGGCGGCACGAGAGCCGGAATAACCAAAACCATGTCCAGGTCGAGTCCTGCTATTGCCTCCCTGACAGCCTTCACGTGTCCGTTGTGAGGGGGATTGAACGTCCCCCCGTATACTCCAATTTTCCTCATCAGATTAAAGGTTTCTTAGGATCTGCCCTGTAGAGTACAAAACGAGTTCCTATAACTTGAACCGGTTCACTTTCGGTGGAAGCAGCAAGTTCTGTGGCCGCCTCCCTTGCGGTGTGCATAGATGAGTCGAGCACCCTTAACTTTATAAGTTGCCTTGCAGCCAGGGCCTCATCCACCTGTTTTACGAGGTTTTCTGTGATTCCACCCTTACCTATCTGTAATATTGTGTCTATTCCATTTGCCATAGCTCTGAGCGTTGCACGCTCTTTTGAAGTTATCATGGTCATCTTCCTTTCAACAGCACTGTGAGCTTCTCAAGTGCCTTGGCGCGGTGTGATATTTTGTTTTTTAGGTCTGCATTCATCTCGGCAAAGGTGAGGCCGTATTCCGGTATATAAAAGAGCGGGTCATAGCCAAATCCACCGTCTCCCCTGCACTCAAAAAGTATCTCTCCGTAGCACTCACCCCGGGTGACTATGCGCTCTCCCCCGGGAAATATACAAGCTATTGCGGATACAAAACGTGCTCCACGCTTGTTCTTGGGCACATCAATCATCTCATCCAAAATTTTCTGTTTTCTGGTGCCGGGCGCGGAGTAGCGGGCTGAGTAGATACCAGGTTCCATATTTAAGGCTTCAACCTCAAGCCCGGAGTCATCTGCTATTGTGGGAAGACCTGATGCCAGCATTACTGCCTCCGCCTTTATGACAGCATTTTCCTCAAAGGTGCTTCCGCTCTCCTCAATATCTTCAAAAATTCCTATCTCTGACAGGCTAAGTGCTTGATGTCCGAGGGCGCCGAGTATGCTTTGAAATTCTTTTAGCTTGTTTATGTTGTTAGTTGCAATGGCAAACTTCATAATTCCTCCATTAACCCAGTAGGGCCTTGACAAAGTCAGAGGGGTCAAAGGGCATTAGGTCATCTATTGCTTCACCTACGCCAATGTATTTTACCGGAATCCCTAGTTCTGACGCTATGGCAATAACAATTCCACCCTTTGCGGTTCCATCAAGCTTTGTCAGTGCTATCCCGGTGACGTTGGCGAGCTCCTTAAACTGCTTTGCCTGGATTAGACCGTTTTGGCCGGTTGTGCCGTCTATTACGAGCAAGGTCTCACGGGCGCAGCCACTGAGCTCACGCTCAATTATGCGGCTAATCTTACTCAGTTCATTCATGAGGTTTTGTTTGTTGTGAAGCCTTCCTGCGGTGTCACAAATTATGATATCTACGCCGCGGGCTTTGGCTGCAGCACAGGCGTCAAACACCACTGCTGCCGGGTCCGCGCCCTCTTTTTGTCTAACTATATCTGCACCGGACCTTGTGGCCCAGATTTCCAGCTGGTCCGCCGCGGCAGCACGGAAGGTGTCTGCCGCACAGAGGAGTACTTTTTTGCCCTCAGCCACATACTGTGCCGCGAGCTTTCCTATTGTGGTGGTCTTACCCACACCATTCACACCAATAACAAGTATAACCGATGGTTTGGTGT
>CAZIVK010000204.1:0-3728 GCA_964542515.1 uncultured Oscillospiraceae bacterium
TGTAGGGGGTGGTATCGTCTGTTAGGTCTATGGTTTCTTCTGCGATGAAGTTTCCCACATCGGTTATTGTTCTTTTGAATTCAATTGGGGCATCGAAATTGGTGTCTCCGCCCTCTTCGAACCATTGATTAACTGCTATCTGGCCGCTTGAAGCTACTAGTGCACCATCTTTCACGAGCTGTATTTCGACCCATTCGCATTTCCAGCCGGATGCGGTGCCTTTTTTGACCCACCAGAGTTTGAAGTCTACATCTGCTAGGGTTAGTGCGTCTGCAGCATATAAGACACAGGTGTCTGTGTCTCCCCGCTCAAAGTTGTTTTTTGAAGATGCGTCAATTTGGAACTGAGCAAAGTTGGTGGTGAGCATATGTTTGTTTAGCTCTGCTTCGTTTGAGTATAGTGCTGCGTAGAGAAGTGCGTCTGTGCCTGCGTTTTTCACATCTGCGGTTTTAACAATGACCTGGTAGGTGTAGCCATCGTCGGAGCTGATGCTATAGGGTAGCTCTGTTATGGTAAAGGCAGGGCTGAAGGTTTTCTCAAAATATGCGTATTGCTCAATATACTCGGGCTTGAGGGATACCTTTACCTCATATTCTCCGGGATAGGTTGCGCTATCTCTCCACGCCATGTCGTCTGTGCGCTTGTAGTGGATGTTGAGGAGGTCTGAGATGTTGCTGAGCGCGTAGCTATGGAGAGTTACCTCTTTAGTGGCTTCATCATACTGGAGGTTGTCTGGCAGTGACAGGGTTACGTCATTGCCGTCTATGATAGTTTTTTCACTCCACTGGGCATAGAGGGTGTGGCTTGCTGCTGCTTTTACTATGGTGTCGTTTGAAACCAGGGTGCCGCCATCTACTAGTGTGAACCAACCGGCAAAGTTGAAGTTGCCATCTTTAGTTGGGGTGGGGAGTGGATCTCCACTGCCGTAGGTGCTGTTGTAGTTGACTAGGATGCTTTCCTCAACGTTTGTACCATCAAAGGTTCCGCCGTTTGCGTTGAGTGTGATGTAATAGCTATTTGGGGTGTAGTTTGCAGTTAGTGTGATGTTTTGGGAGGGCATTGTTGTGGCGGTGAATACGGCTCTTGTATCATCTACATAGTATGACCACTCGGTAAAGGTATAGCCGGTTTTGTATGGGATAGGTAGCTGTATGGGGCTGCCGGCTTTTTGTGATATTGGGGCAATTGTACTTCCACCGTCTGTGTTAAAGGCTATGGTCACGTCTGGTGCTTGGGACTTGCCGCAAGTTACCGTGTAGGTGGTGTTGGAGGATATTTTGCCAATAGCTGGGGATATGCTGATTATGTCCACTGCACTGTCCTCTGCTACTGCGTTTAGGTCGTTAATATCTGGGGATGTACCCTTTTTGAGTTTTTGGACCATATCACTCTGCTCTAGGCCAACAAACTGGAATGTTGCTAGGACGGAGTCGTCCATGTAGGTTGCTGTGGGGTTTACCTTGTTTTCTAGGATTGCCCGGGCATAACTTCCTGTGATGGGAGCGGTTGTATCATTGTTTGGAGTTTCAAGGCTGTTGAACTTGGTGTAGCGTTCTCCTGGGATGTTTGTACCTGTTTCGTTTAGGTCTGAGAAATCTAGGGTATCGCCGTATTTTGCGGTATAGGTTTTATTTGTTGTTGTGCCGTCTGCA
Organism: uncultured Oscillospiraceae bacterium; assembly: GCA_964542515.1. GTDB lineage: Bacteria > Bacillota > Clostridia > Oscillospirales > JAAYOS01 > CAZIVK01. The sequence goes on from CAZIVK010000204.1 coordinate 1,653, forward strand.
TTCTCTATTCCACTGACGGTGACGTTGTATACTTGGTATTCTGCGTCTACTGTGTATACTGTGTCAGTGTAGATGGTTAGGTTTTGTGTCTGGTCTTCTGTTTGGTTGTTGTCTTTTTGGTAGTTTGAGATGCGGGCAAATTTCAGGTTTGATTGGTCGTTTAGGAGTGCTTTGATATCGTCTATTGTGGGGAGATCGAAGGGTTGGTTTTTCATGACGCGCTTGCTCCAGACGGTCTGGTATCCATCTGTTGCGTTACCAACTCTTACGCTAGCGGTGAAGAACTCATTCATCTCGGCGTTAGTGAGGTTTGTCCATACGAGGGGGATGGTAACTGCTATATCCTCATTTCTGAAGGAGAGCTTGTTTTGCAGCCAGGTAAGGGTGAGATCGCACTCCATATATTGCACTCCTTGGGGTACGGTGACTGTGATGTCGCCTGTTGTCTTATCAAAAGAGAAGTTGGGGTTGGACAGGGTGACATTGTAGTTTGAGTAGGCGTAAGGGGTGCTGCCAAAACTTCCTGTTGTTAGATCCAGGTAGGACATTGCGCGCAGGCTGTCTGGAAGAGGCATAGAGATACCATTGGTGGTGATATCGTCTATATCCCTAATCCGTACCTGCTCTCCGTCTACAGGCTCGTTGGTAAAGGCGTATTTATAGTGGGGGGTTCCTACTGTTAGTAGTGGGAACTCCTGGTTGAGTAATTCTTTGCTGTATTCAAACAGACCAGCCAGAGCCTGGGCATCAAATGTCATGATGGTGTAGAGACCAAACTCAACGTAGAGGGCTCCAGCCATGCGTTCATCATAAATCCATCTATCGGTATTGGCAGGTCTTGTTTTTTCATACTCGTAGATGAAGAAGCCGTATAGCCTTACATAAGGGCCAACCTCGGCGGTGATTCCAATTGATGCAAGTTTTGTTGACCCTATGCCAACTTCAAAGGAGGCTGCAACACCCATCTTGAGACCCATCTGGCCCATTACATAGAACTGGAAAGCAAACTTCTCGTCTATCAAATCCATGGTGGAGTTGCCTGCGGACGGCTTAAATAGGCCTATCTTGAACCAGAAGGTGTAGCGCTTACCAACCTCATACTCAAGGCTTGAGCCCATGGCAATGTTTATGTCCGCACGGACAACAAAACTTACACTGCCCTTAATGGCAACACCATAGATGCATTTTTCTATTCCAAACATCTCTTGATCCACGAGCTGGATCCAATCGGTCTCCTGTTGAATCATTTGGCTGTACTTATCCAGCAGGTCCTGCATGGACTGGGCATATTTTCCGGCCTCCAGGCCTGTTTCAGTAGAGAGGTTCAGCAGGTCCATAAGGTCTTTTGTGATGCTTGTTTTTCCTAAAGTTTCACCAAGCTCTGCCCACTCCTCTTTGTTGGTTCCATCAGCGGGCATAGCATTCCAGAGGTCCTCTAAATCCTCAGCATAGCCTTTAATTTGCTCTGCGGTACCCTTTGCCTGGTCTATTTTGTTTTGTACCTCTTCTATTTGGTCTAGCAGTTCTCCAACAGCGGTATCTGCAAGAAGGCCTTTGACTTTATCCCAAGTTCCCTCCTCCTCCGGTGCTACGGAGTATACGTTCGCGTTAATAGAAAGTGCTGTGTAGTTCTTAATGTCTATAGAGGCAGATACCTTGACACCAACAGGTATTTTCCATTTCTTAACTGCGCTTCCCGAAACGGTTAGGTCAAGGGCAACTTCCTCCACAAAGACAGCTGAGAGGTCCAGTGCAATCTTTCCTCCGTCAGCGGTTTCAACCTCAAAGGTGGCGTCTATACCAATGGCAAGCTGTACGCCTTGACCTTGGAAGTGGAGCTGGTCTCCCTGGTCTTCCCCGGTCACAAGCTCAACGGTGAGCTTAACATCGTCTGACAGCTCAAAGGAGGTGCCGTAGGTGTTGGTTGCCATATCTGCAAGCATAACAGCGGCGTCCTCAGCAAAGTTACTTGCCTTGACCTGTTTATAGAGCAGTTCCTCTATAGCGGCTTTTTCTTCAAAGGTTATTAGATCATCACCATTTACTTCCGGGGTGATGTAGAGGTCCATGCAGCTC
>CAZIVK010000205.1:0-3727 GCA_964542515.1 uncultured Oscillospiraceae bacterium
AGAGCTTTTTTAGCTTTTCCCTTTCCTTTTTCCCAATGATTATTTTACACTAAGTTATGCTTATACTGTGGAGACATCCCATTCCTCATAGATTTTTGGAACATCATTTATAAGGCGCTTTGTGTACTCTGCTTTTGGGTTTAGAATAACATCGTCTGCGGTTCCACTCTCTACAAACTTACCCTTTTCCATAATGTAGACGGTGTCCGATATATAGTAGGCAAGTCCAATGTCATGTGTGATGAAGATAATAGTCATGCCGGTCTCATTACGTAAGTTTAGTAGCATGTCAAGAATTGTTGCCCTGGAACAGGCGTCTATCATGGAGGTGGGCTCGTCAGCAAGAAGTATATCCGGCTTAAGCAGGAAAATGCGTGCAATCATGAGCCTCTGCTGCTGACCGCCTGATAGCTCAAAGGGGTACTTGTTTGTTAGCTCCTGATATTCTAAGTTTACAAACCGGCAGGCCTCCTCCATCATGCTGATCTTTTTCCCCTTTGACAGACGCTTCCCTCCCCTCATGTTTATGCAGTCAAGCAGAACCGTGTCAATCTTTGAGAATATGTTGTAAGAGGAGAAGGGATCCTGGAATATGGCCTGTATGCCCCTCCAGTACTCCTTCTTCTTTTTGTGTGTGCTTGTATCCCGCGGAGCTCCTCTAAAAAAGATCTGTCCCTCTGTTACAGATATGAGTCCGAGCAGCATTTTTGCCAGTGTTGTTTTACCGCTACCGGATTCTCCAACTAGAGAGATCAACTCGCCCCGATGAAACTCAAAATCTACATGATCAACGGCAACAACCTTCTTAGACCCGGACCCAAAGACCTTGGTAACATTTTTCCCACTTAAGCACAGGTTTTTCTCTTTATCAGGCATCCTCATACACCTCCTTCAGCTTATCTTTATCGTGTATACAGCGGTACCCGCGGCCGGAACCTGCATCACGGAGTCCAACATTACCAAGCTGGCACTCGGGTTTGGCATACTTGCATCTCTCAAAAAATCTACATCCCTCCGGTGGATTCTTTAAGTTTGGAGGGGTTCCGGGGATAGATATGAGCTTGACGTCGCGCACACCCTGCTCCGGAACTATAATGGAGCCCATCAAACCCCTAGAATATGGATGCAACGAATCAAATACAACCTCCTGTGATGATCCTCGTTCCACTATCTGTCCTGCATACATCACCATAATGTCATCTGTCACATTGTAGAGAAGTGGCAACTCATGGGTGATAAATATCATGGACTTAATAATTCCACTCTCCATCATGTCCCTCAGCATCTTTATGACCATCTTTTGGCTTGTGACATCGAGAGCACTTGAGGGCTCATCTGCTATAAGTACTTTTGGAGAAAGTATTGTTGAAATGGCTATTACCGTTCTCTGCTTCATACCTCCGGAAAGCTCAACGGGATAGCGCTCTAAGACTGAAGCAGGCAGACCCAGAACTTCAAACCGCTTCTTGGCCAGGTCATAAATATCTTTTTTCTTTGCTCTGCTGTCATGGGCAAGGATAACATCCTCAATGAAGCGGATGATTTTACGTGTTGGGTTTAGAGCACTCATAGCAGCCTGAGGTATATATGCAATCTCATGACCTAGGACTGTCTTACGGATTGTTTCCGGTTCAAGCTTAGAAATATTTTTCCCGTCAATTATTATGTCACCGGATATATAGTGCAGGGGTGCAAAATAGTATCCCATCAGGCTGAGGGCCAGTGTTGACTTACCACAACCGGATTCACCCGCTATACCGAGGGATTTGCCCTCCTCCACCGAAAGGGATACATCGTTGACTGCGTACACATTCTCCCTGAATCTTGTAATGTATTTTGTTGAGAGGTTTTTGACCTCAAGTATTGTCTTTCCCATTTCCGCCCTCCTAATCTCTCAGTGTCGGGTTGAATACCTGATCAAGCCCGGTATTCATGAGGTTGAGTGAGAAGGAAATAAGTGCAATCATGAATATTACCGGGAAATAGGCCCACCAGGAGCCGTTGAGATGGGCTGAGTAGAGCATTGCCCAGTTCATCATAAGTCCCAGTGTAGGTACTTCTGTTGTCTTAGGGCCGAGTCCCAGAAGTGAGAGCTGTGCCTCGGCAAGGATAGCTGATGATATTTGTAGTATGAGAGCCATAACAACATACGAAGCTATGTACGGCAAAATATCAGTAAGCAGGATCTTAAATATACTGTGTCCTGAGAGGCGGCTCAGATTTACGTGATCACGGTTACGCAGGGAGATAACCTGAGAACGCACCGAGCGTGTAGTCCATATCCAGGCGGTACACCCTATAACAATTGCAACCGCAGTAGCTCCTCTCCTGTCCTGGCTAATGCTGTAGGATATTAAAATGAGGATGACAAAGGATGGGATGACTGTAAAAATGTTTGTAAAGAACATAATAATGTCATCCAATATTCCTCCTACATATCCCGCTAAGAGCCCAAGAGTAAGACCAATCAATGTAGCAATGCACCCTGCAATAACACCAATCATAAGTGAGGTTTTTGCAGCCGCCACAAGTTCTTTAAGAACGTCCCTACCAAAATTATCAGTTCCCAGAGGTAGAACCTTTATATTGGGAACATCCCCTATGTTAATATAGTCTGTGTCGGATATTTCAACCTCGCCTATGATGATATCGTCAGAGTTTTTGATTGAATCAAGCTTATTATCAAGGCGCTCATAGTAGTTTCTCAGCGCTTTTGTCATGCCTTCCGGTCGGACGGTACGGTCATACCCACTCCACCAAAGGTCTAGCAACCCAGATGTGTCCCATATGTCTATGTCGTCCTCATCGGCACCAACGGCCAAAAGCCAGTTCATCATTGATATCCTGTCCTCAGCGCTCAACACAGAGTCAATTCTTTTCTGGGCGGCATCATCCAATTTTAGAGTATGTAGCTCTGTATTAATACTGTCATACACATTCACATAGATTCCCGGCTTAAAAAAAGTACCTAGTCCAACCATCTGCAGTGGGTTTCCTGGCGCTATTAGAGGGTAGATGACCATGACAAGTAGTATAAATGTGAAAATAACAAATCCGGTGACAAACTTTGGTGAGTGGAAAACTTGTCTTATAGTATGTTTCATGTTCCTACACCTCCTTAGCTATCAAATTGGGCGGCTCTAACACGGGGGTCTATAAAGCCATAGATGATGTCTATTACAAATGTGGCTACCAATACCATTAAAGTAATAATTAGCGTTGTTGCTGAAAGAAGAGGGTAGTCAGCCATAGTTACCGCTTCAAGAATTGATGACCCTATACCCGGATAACTGAAAATTATCTCCGCAACCAAAGCGCCACCAACCATTGATCCAAGAGACAGCGCAAGTCCTGTAACCTGAGGAAGCATTGCGTTGCGGAAGACGTAACGAACTATCCTGCCGTCCTTAATTCCTAAGTACCTACTATATTTAACATAGTCGGCATTGAGCTCATAGATGGACATAGAGCGCATACCAATTGCCTGCCCTCCAATGGCAATTACCACTATGGACCAGAATGGCAGCTGGTAGTGGTGGATTACAGAAGCAATAAACTTCCAACTTAGGTTTGGTATCATAGTATAGCTGTACGCACCGGAAGTTGGGGCTACCTTTAACGTGATAGCAAAGAATACAAGCAGTATCACGGCCAGTCCAAAAGCAGGCATACTGCTGGCAAAAAGACATGCGGGCATGACAACTTTATCAAAACCTTTCCTAATATA
>CAZIVK010000206.1:0-3710 GCA_964542515.1 uncultured Oscillospiraceae bacterium
ATATGTTGATAAATCTACGTCTTCTCCTGTTCCATTATATATTTCAATTGCATTATCAAAGTTACCATCAGAACCCTCGACATATTCACTTATGATTAATTCATCTAATCCATAATAATCTTCTGCCCTAACAGCAATCAAGGCATTTGAAGATATTAGTGCATCATAAATATTGAAACTAGCAGTAGTTAAGGCAGGATTAAAAGCCTCCATACTGATGGTAAAGGTTATTTCTTTATCGTCCTCTTCCCTCCCGTAGTCCGCCTTGACCCCGGATTCCCGCATAATGTTTACAGCGTTAGTAATAGTATTTATAAAAATTCGTACATCCTTTATAACGTAGGATCTTTGAGAGCGCTTGTTCTCTGTAATGGTGGCCTCCCTGTTGCTGAGATAGTTTTCTATGTACTCCTCCGTTTGAGCAACATTTAGTGACCTCTCCACTATAATGTCTATTAAGTCTATGCGGTCAGTGCATGAGTTTAGCCTAAGCAGCGCTCTAGCGTGCCTCTCTGTCAGTCCATATTTTCTCAGTAAATCTAAAACCTCTGCCGGATGCTTGAGTATTCTTAGCTTATTTGCAACTGCCGATTGAGACTTGCCAATCTTTTTAGCAGCCTCCTCCTGGGATAAGCCAAAGGACAGGATAAGCCTTGCAATACCCTCAGCCTCCTCAATAAAGTCCAGATCTCTTCTTTGAAGGTTTTCAATCAAGCTAATAATAGAGGACTGTTCTGTGTCCACCCCTAGCAAAATGCAGGGAACCTCACATAGTCCGGCAATCTTTGCCGCTCTAAGCCTTCTCTCCCCTGCCACAAGTTCATAATATCTGCTCTTTTTCCGTACAGTTAAAGGTTGTATCACACCAAAGCGCGATATACTGTCGGCAAGTTCCCGTAAACTCTCTACCTCAAACTGCTTCCTAGGTTGTCCCGGATTCGGCTTTATGTTCTCCAAAGCTATGTACATGATGCGGTTGTTTTCAAAAAATCCCGATTTTTTATCAACGACATATTCCTCATCCTTTACACAATACATCCACTTTCATTATATATCAACTATTAGCTGTGTAAAGGAAAATTTATCGCAGTATATCTGTTGTTTCGTCAACCTTTTTAAGGGATTTGCTTTAGCGCAGTAGAATTGTGTCGCATTTAGACGTTATAGGGGTTTCTGTTTGATTTTAGTATACCTTCTCGGGTAAATGATCTCAGTTTTTTTGACCTTTTTAATCTGGATGACCATCATATTAATACCTCCGGGGTTTCATAGGTCACCTGTTCACCCAGAGCCCCACCAAGAATTTTTATTGCTGACAGGCTCCCACGCAGTTCATCCTTTATATGGGTGGATTTCATAGCACAAAAGCTACCACCTACTTTAAGCATTGGTAAACTAAGTTCACTCAATACATTAAGTTTTGCAACAGCTCTACTAAAAGAGTAGTCAAATTGACCCCTAAATTCCGGATCATGACCTGCCTCCTCTGCTCTAGCTTGTACTACATTCAATCCGTCCATTCCCAGCTCGGCTACTACTTCCCTCAAAAAATCAACCTTTTTCCCAAGAGAGTCCATCAGAATCATATCCAGCTGGGGCATAAAGATTTTCAGGGGTATTCCGGGGAAGCCGGCTCCTGTTCCTACATCAACAGCCTTTGCAGGCTTAGTGGGGTGGATTATCCCGGTTTTTGCTACTGATAATGAGTCTATAATATGCCGCTCTGCAATTTCAGTTGCATCAGCGTTAGCAACAAGGTTCGTTTCCTTGTTACGTGCACTTAGAAGAGAGTAATATATATCAAACCGCTCTAGCATTTCAGGTGTTGTTTCAAACTCTCTCTGCTCCATTAGTTCCCTCAGTATGGTACTAAGCTTCATGTCTAGCCTCCTCAGCCCTCAGTTTTTCAATCCAGATCAACAAAACCGCAATATCTGCGGGGTTGACACCTGAAATACGTCCGGCCTGTCCAATTGACTGCGGCATTACAGCCTCAAGTTTCTGCTTTGCTTCTATTCTGAGTCCTTTAATAGTTGTGTAGTCAATATTTTCAGGAATAAGGCTGTTCTCCTGGCGCTTAAATTCAGACACTTGGGCCTGCTGCCTCTTAAGATAACCCTCATATTTAATGGTTATATCAATCTGCTCAATAATATCCCTTGTAAGTTCCGGCCTTGTTGGGTCGTATTGGTGTGTCATAACATAGTCTATTTGAGGTCTCTTTAGGACTTCGTAGAGACGCATAGCTGTTGATATAGGCGATGTTCCTGCTTCTACCAACATGCTGTTAAACTCATCTGAAGGTTTAACTGTAACAGTCTTTGTGCGTTCAATCTCCTGTTTTACAGTCTCGTACTTACTATTAACACGCGCCAGCCGCTCGTCTGAAACAAGTCCTACTCTATTTCCTATATGGCACAGGCGTATGTCAGCATTGTCCTGCCTGAGGATAAGCCGGTACTCCGAGCGCGACGTCATCATCCTGTAGGGCTCGTTTGTGCCTTTAGTGACAAGGTCATCTATAAGGATTCCGATGTACGCCTGACTCCTGTCTATTACTATCTGTTGTTTTTTAAGTATTTTCAACGCAGAGTTTATTCCTGCAACAAGGCCAAGAGCTGCAGCTTCCTCATATCCGGAGGTCCCACAGAATTGTCCTGCACCATAAAGCCCGGAAATCTTTTTAAGCTCCAAGCTCGGATGCATCTCCAGAGGGTTGACGCATTCGTATTCTATTGCGTAGGCGGGACGCATTATCTTAGCGTTTTCCAAACCTTTTACGGAGTGAACAATATCCAGCTGTACCTCCTCAGGCATAGATGAGGATATTCCTTGGAGGTAGACTTCAGCGGTTCCAAGACCCATGGGCTCAACAAATATCTGATGTCTGGATTTGTCTGCAAACTTAACTATTTTATCCTCTATTGACGGACAGTACCTGGCACCGATACCCTTTATATCACCTGAGTACATAGGCGACCTGTGCAGGTTTTCACGAATAATGCGGTGAGTGTCAGCATTTGTATAGGTCAAAAAGCAATCGGCTCTATTTTCCGGGAGCTCTGGAGTCTCAAAGGAAAATGGGGCAAGATCCCTCTCCCCCGACTGGACCTCCATGCTAGAAAAATTCACAGAATTTGCATTTACTCTGGGTGGTGTACCTGTTTTAAACCTTCTTAATTCTACACCAAGGTTTAGCAGGGACTGTGTCAACGCTTTTGCGGGATATAGACCGTCCGGTCCGCTCTCTTTTGAGAACTCACCAATAATAATACGACTACTTAGAAAGGTCCCACTGGCAATTATAACAGCCTTGACAAAATATTCAGCACCCAGGTCCGTTACAACACTTCTCACTTCTCCGTTTTCTGTGTTTATATCTACAATTTCTGCCTGTTTAAGGTCCAGGCCTGCCTGGTTTTCCATAACACGCTTCATTCTGTCCTGATAGGCCCGTTTGTCCGCCTGCGCGCGCGGAGACTGGACCGCTGGACCCTTACCCCGGTTGAGCATCCTGAACTGGATGCATGTCTCATCTGCGGCGCGTGCCATTTCTCCACCAAGGGCATCTATTTCACGCACTAAAACCCCCTTGGCACTTCCGCCAATGGAGGGGTTGCAGGGCATATTCCCAACTGTGTCCATGTTTATAGTGAAGCAAACTACGCTTACTCCCAACCTGGCTGCGGCAAGTGCAGCTTCAATTCCTG
>CAZIVK010000207.1:0-3705 GCA_964542515.1 uncultured Oscillospiraceae bacterium
GTATACCTTTTTTTTGAGGTTAAAGTAAAGATATTTTTTCACTTTAACAACATTTTGTTATTTTGCAACCACAACCATGGGGGAGCGGTCCAACTTTGCGTCTACAATCAGGTGACGTGGGCATTTTACTGCGCATTCTCCACAACCGGTGCATTTGTCGTAGTCTATAGCTGCCAGGTTGTCTGTCACATGGATGGCGTCGTAGCGGCAGGTCTTTTCACAGATTTTGCAGCCTATGCAGCCAATGTTACAGATTTTCCTAAGAGCAGCGCCCTTTTCGTGTGAGGAGCAGGCGACGTTGACATCCGCAAAATATGGGACGGGGTGAATTATTTCCTTTGGACAGGTTTCAACGCATACAAGGCAACCTGTACAGAGGTCGTGATCAACTTTAGCAACTCCATTGACCATGTGTAGAGCGTCAAACTTACAGGATCTTACACAGCTACCTAGGCCTATGCAGCCAAACTCACATTCGGTGGGTCCACCGGATATACGCATAGCGGCGTGGCAGTCATCTATACCTATGTAGTTGAACTTCTTTTTTGCGTTTATGCCGCCGGAGCAGTTGACAAAGGCGGATAGACGCGTGTTCTTCTTCAAAGATATTCCGAGGATGTCAGCAATGGCGGTTGCGGTGGCCTCCCCACCAACGGGGCAACCGTCAGCTTCTGCGTCTCCATTTATGATGGCGCGGGCAAAGGCGTTACAGCCTGCGAAGCCACAGCCACCGCAGTTTGCACCCGGGAGAGCCTCTAAGACAGGGGCTAAAAGCGGGTCCTGTTTCACCTCAAACACCTTTGAAGCAATTGCTAGTACAATACCTAAAACCAGTCCCAATGCTCCAAGAACAAGAACGGCGTTCAGTATACTAATATATATGTCCATAGTATCTCCTTATGTTTACGTCTGATTATTAGTGTTTTTAGAAGACTTTTAGTCCGGAAAAGCCTACGAACGCCATCGCAAGGAGGGCGGAGGTGATAAGAGCGATGGGGTATCCCTCGAAGGATTTGGGGTAGTCTGCAAACTGAAGGCGTTCCCTGACGGAAGCGAAGAGCATCAGTGCAAGAGTAAAGCCAATTGCGGCGGAAAAGCCGTTGACAACAGATTCAATGAAGGTATAGTTTGCGCCCACGTTGAGCAGTGCAACACCCAGTACCGCACAGTTTGTTGTGATGAGTGGTAGATAGATGCCGAGAGCTTGGTAGAGCGATGGTACGGCCTTTTCTAGGAACATCTCAACAAACTGAACCAGTGCAGCTATTACCAGTATAAACGCGAGTGTCTGCATATATTCCAGGCTAAGTGGTACCAATAAAAATTTGTTTACAAGAAAGGTTGCCGCGGAGGCTATTGTCATGACAAATATAACTGCCATACCCATACCAAAGGCGGTATCTGTTTTTTTTGAGACACCAATGAAGGGGCAGATACCCAGGAACTGAACTAGAACGTAGTTCTCAATGAGGATAGATCCAAGGGATATGGCAAAAAGTCCTGTTAAGCTCATTCATTTGCCTCCTTTTTTGCATTCTTGAGTGCTGTGTAATTCATAATTTTCTGCATTCCGGCTATCAGGAAGCCGAGTGTTAGGAATCCGCCTACGGGCATAATCATGAGCATTGCAGGTTGCAGCACTCCGAAGGTTAGGTCAATTTCAAAGGGAGTTCCGCTTAAAAGCGTTCCGTTTCCAAGAACCTCACGGACAACAGACATGAGGAACAGGGTAAATGTAAACCCGAGACCCATGGCGAGTCCGTCAACAGCGGAGTGGAGGGGGCCATTGCTTGAGGCGTATGCTTCAGCGCGGGCGAGGATTACGCAGTTAACAACAATTAGAGGAATAAAGATTCCCAGTGAATTGGAAATGGAGGGGAGGTATGCCTGGAGGAGCATGTCAACTGCTGAAACAAATCCTGCAATAATTACAACATAGGATGCTATACGAATTTGTGAGGGGATCACCTTGCGTAAAAGCGAGATGACGAAATTTGAACAGATAAGTACAAGAGTGGTTGATATGCCCATTCCAAGCCCATTTATGACAGAAGTTGTGGTTGCAAGGGTGGCACACAATCCTAAGAGTAGGACCATGCTTGGGTTTTCATACCATATTCCATTTTTAATAAGTTTTACGATCTCTTTCAATTGGATGTACCTCCTTCTACCGGAATAGACACGGCATCTAGAGCGGTACCTACGCCGACGGCCACCGCTTTTGAAGTGACGGTAGCACCTGTGATGGCGTCAACTTCATCAGCGGAGGATGTAGCTTTGCCTTCAAACTGAGACAGGAAACCGGGGTCTTTGGCCTTAGTACCAAGGCCGCCTGTTTCAGACATAGCTGTTATTGAGACGCCGGTGACAGTTTTTGTACCGTCAACAATCTTAATACCAACTATCATGGTGATGGGGCCACCAAAACCACGGGGTGAGACCTCAACACAGTAAGCGGTGGAGCCACTGGGCATTTCCATGGTGTACACCGTGGATGATCCCACTGTGGTAGTGAGGTTATCCAGTGTGGTGCTACCCGGTAGTACGAGTTGCATGGCTTCGTTACGGCTTTGAAGTTTGAGGGCCGCAATTTTTTCTAAGGTCATTGCGTTTACGCCGGAGAGCAAAAGAGCGGTGATGGCGGTTATAGCAAGTAGCGTAAAGCCAAGCTTAATAAGTAGTTTGCTGTCAAAAGATTTTCTTTTTTCCATTACTTAGCACCTGCCTTTTCCGGAGTACGCTTTACACCGTAGCGCTTGGGGCGTGAGGCCTTGTCTATAGCCCAGACGCATGAGTTCATTATGAGGATTGCAAAGGATACGCCCTCATTGTAGGAACCGAAGTAGCGGATAAAGACCGTGAGTAGTCCGCAACCAATGCCAAAGATTACTTGGCCTGTTTTTGTGACCGGGGAAGTGGAGTAATCCGTGGCCATGAAAATGGCACCGAGCATAACTCCGCCGGAGAGGATATTATAGAGCATCCACTCAAGGCCGCTGTTTCCACCGCGGGGGAATAAGAAGGTCACAACTGCAACAGATCCTATAAAAGCTAGAGGGATACGTGGAGATATTACTTTGCGTAGAACAAGGTATACACCGCCTAAGAGAAGAACTAGTGCAGCATTTTCACCAATACTACCGCCGTGCTGGCCCAGGAGGAGCTCCATGAGGGAGATGTCTGGGATAAGTCCATCTTTGAGAGGGGTGAGGGGTGTGGCAGCTGTAACAACATCTGCTGTGGAGCCAAACAATGGTGCCTTAGTAAAAACTGCCGGCCAGGTGTTCATAATTGTAGGCCAGGAGAAGAGAAAGACACGGGCAGCAAGTGCCGGATTCATAAAGTTTTTACCGATACCGCCATAGAGCTGTTTGACTATAATAATTGCAAATCCTGCACCAATTACTGCAATCCAGTAAGGTGCCGATACAGGTAGGTTTAAAGCTATGAGCATACCGGTTACCACTGCGGAGAGATCCCCAATGGATGAGGACTTTTTCATAAAGCGGCGGTAGAGGTATTCAAAAGCAATACAGGAAGCAGCGGTAACCAGTGTTAGCGTCAACGACCGGAAACCAAAGTAGAAGATTGCAAGGATAAGAGTGGGGACAAGGGCGATAATAACGTCCAACATAATTGAGCGGGTATCGTCATTGCTACCGCCGTGTGGAGAGGAGGATACAATAAGTTGTTTATCTGTGGACA
>CAZIVK010000208.1:0-3697 GCA_964542515.1 uncultured Oscillospiraceae bacterium
AACCGGCCCCAATAAGTATACTTATGTTATAAGATAGTGCCTGACAAGCTCCTGCATAAGTTCATCACGATCTATTTTACGGATGAGACTGCGTGCATTTTGGTAATTGGTGATATATGTGGGGTCTTCAGAGAGCAGGTAACCGACAATCTGATTTACAGGGTTATATCCTTTTTCCTTCAAGGACGCATAGACAGATGACAAGATTGTCTTCATTTCCTTTTCACGTTCCTCTGCGAGATTAAACTTGCGTGTATGATCCACTACAGCGACACCTCCTACCAAATGTTTAACTTATATATACATTCTACAGTAAAAAAACGGTAATGTAAAGTATTAATCAGGCTTAAATTTATTTACCTCAGATAGGCGCTGTGTGCACTTTCAAGGGAACTGAGAATTTCTGAAAACACAGCGTCAACTTCATAGTCATTGAGAGTGCGCTCCGGGTGGCGGAATACAAGGGATAGAGCTACACTTTTTTTGCCTGAAGCAATCTGGTCACCGGTATAGACGTCAAAGATTTCAACAGATTCAAGAAGGTCGCCAGCAACAGAGGAGACTGTGTCCTGTAATGCCCCGGCGGGGACGGTTTTGCCACATACAACAGCGAGGTCACGGGAAATAGCGGGGAAGCGGGCAGAAGGCACATGTTCTGCATCACCGGACATGTTGTTATATATTGTTTCAAAGTCCAACTCGGCAACAAAGACCTGTGTTTCTATTCCGTAGTTGCCTAGAACTGTGGGGTGAATTTGGCCTAGAACTCCGATCTCAATAGAACCAGTATATAGCTTAGCACACTGGCCGGGGTGATAGGAGGGGTTACTGCTATCAGCATAAGCTTTTATGTTCTGAATGTTTAGACCTTTCAGCAGAGCTTCCACTTGTCCTTTCAGATCAAAAAAGTCCAAACCACCATAAGCACCAAGTACTAGCACCTTTTTTTCTTCCGGTAGCTTTTCTGAGGTTGGGATGTAGACTGTTGCAAGCTCCGCTAAGCGGACGGATTGGTTCCTACTATTATAGTTTCTAGATACTGTTTCCAGCATTGATGGTAGCGCAACCGTACGCATAATGCTAGTGTCCTCACCTAATGGGTTTAATATAGAGAGGGATCTCCTTTTGGGGGAGTCCTCAGGCAACAGTATTTTGTTGTAATATGATGGGCTGATAAAGGAGTAAGTGATTATTTCTGAGTATCCAAGGGCACGGTATAGTTCACTTGCTAGCTTTTCAGTCTTTTGACGTTTTGAGAGTATGCCTGTAGTACCGCCGAGTAGCTCTGTGGCCGGGATAAGGTCATACCCATACATACGTGCAACTTCTTCTGCAAGGTCTGCCATTCCTTCTACGTCACTGCGCCAGGAGGGAACTTCTACGAGTCCATCAGAAACAACAAATCCCAGTGAGGTCAGTGCATCACACATAAACTCTTTACTGATACTCGTTCCCAGTAAAGCGTTAATTTTATCAGCTTCAAGGGGTAGGGATATAGGCAAATATGGACTTGGATTGATGTCTATCAAACCGTCAACAACCTTGCCAGCTCCAAGCATCTCTACAAGTTCACATGCGCGCTGCAGGGCGAGTATTACCGTTTGGGGGTCTAGTCCCTTCTCAAACCTACCGGAGGATTCTGTGCGCATTCCAAGGGCTATAGCAGTTTTCCGGACAGATGGTCCGTCAAAGTTTGCAGATTCAAAAACAAGTGTTTTTGTGTTGTCTGAAATTTCACTGTCTGCTCCACCCATTACACCTGCAATACCTACGGCCTTTACGTTGTCAGCAATTACAAGGGTGTCCTTACCAAGTTTGCGCATGTTACCATCAAGTGTGGCAATTTCTTCACCTTCTGCAGCGGTGCGGACTACTATTTTTCCGCCTTCAATGCAGGCGTAGTCAAAAGCGTGCATGGGTTGTCCGTACTCCAGCATAACGTAGTTTGTGATGTCAACTATGTTGTTGATGGGTCTGACACCGGAAGCATGCAACTTTGCACGCAGCCAAGCGGGTGAGGGCTCAATCTTTACGTCTGTTACAACTCTAGAGGCGTATCTGTTGCACAGGGGACTTTGAATTTCTACAGACAGAAGGTTTTCAATACTTCCGCTTCCACCTTTTGGAGCCGGATCACGGAGGGTGATGGGACGTCCAAAAACGGCGGAGGTCTCTCTGGCGAGGCCGATGACACTCAAACAGTCTGAGCGGTTGGAGGTGATTTCAAAATCAGCTACGGCGTCATCCAGGCCCACTAAAGGCACTATACTGTCACCAAGAGCAACTCCATCCAGTGAGATGTCTGTGCTACCGTCATTCAAAATTAGAATTCCGTCTTCCGAAGCGCCTGGGAGGTTGTGTAAGGTCAATCCAAGCTCAGCAAATGAGCAAAGCATACCGTATGATTCAACGCCGCGCATATTTGTGGCTTCAATATGGATGCCACCGGGTAGAGTTGAGCCCACTAGTGCAACAGGAATAATGTCTCCGGGTTTTACATTTTTAGCTCCTGTAACTATAGTAACGATTTCTTCTCCAACGTCTACGCTGCATATGCACAGCTTGTCTGCGTTTTCATGTGGGGAAACCTCTACAAGTTTTCCTACAACAACCTTGTCTATTTGCGCACCTAAATTTTCTATCCCTTCAACAATTGAACCGGACATAGTCATTTTGTGAGCATATTCTTTATTATTAATGTCAGATACATCAATAAATTCATTTAGCCATTTTCTTGATAATTTCATTCAGACACCCCCTAAAATTGCGAGAGAAAGCGCATGTCATTCTCAAAGAACAGGCGCAGGTCGTTTACCTTGTAGCGCCTCATGGTCATTCTGTCCGTTCCAATACCAAAGGCAAAACCGGAGTATATTTCAGGGTCAATCCCACAGTTCTTCAGGACATTTGGATGCACCATGCCGCAACCCAGCATTTCTATCCAGCCTTCACCTTTGCAGACCCTGCAGCCTTTACCTTGGCAGGCAAAGCACATGATGTCAACTTCCGCTGACGGCTCTGTAAAAGGGAAGTGGTGGGGTCGGAAGCGTGTTTTGGTTTCAGGACCGTATATGCGTTTGAAAAGGATATCCAGAGTGCTTTTGAGGTCACCCATAGTTACACCTTTATCAACAACAAGCCCCTCAATTTGGTGGAACATGGGGGAGTGTGTGGCGTCAACCTCATCCTTCCTGTAAACGCGGCCAGGGCATATAATGCGGATAGGTGGCTGCCGTTTTTCCATAACGCGAGCCTGTACGGAGGATGTCTGTGTGCGTAGGAGGATCTCCTCATCAAAATAGAAGGTATCCTGCATATCCCGAGCTGAGTGTCCCTCCGGGGTGTTTAGAGCTGTAAAGTTGTAGTAACCTAGCTCAACCTCAGGTCCTTCCGCTATTTCATAACCCATACCTAGAAAAACTTCTTTGACCTCATCCAGAAGAGTGGTCATTGGGTGTCTATGGCCAAGAGAAATCTTTGTCCCGGGCAAAGTCACGTCAACAGCTTCACTTTCAAACTGAAGGGTGAGTTCATGCGCCTCAATTTTTGATGCATAGGTTGCAAGTGAGTCCTCAATAAACTGTCTAACATCATTTGCGAGTGAACCCATTATTGGGCGCTCCTCAGCTGACAGTGACCCCATCTGCTTTAGGATTTGTGTGAGCTCTCCCTTTTTACCAAGGTACTTAACCCTTAG
>CAZIVK010000209.1:0-3682 GCA_964542515.1 uncultured Oscillospiraceae bacterium
CTTCAATATCTGATATCTTGGACAGCGTACAGAGGTCCTTTTATCTGAATTTCATAAAGGATGACAGGTGGTTGTACCTAGTAAACGGTGTTAAGAATACGCTAATAATTGCTTTCTTTGCCGTTCTACTCGGTATAGTTATTGGTGTTGTTATATCTGTTGTACGCTCTACACATGACCTCACCGGCAAGCTGCGTTTTGCTAATGCTCTCAGTAATATATACCTTACAGTTATCCGCGGTACACCTGTACTTTTGCAGCTACTCATCATCTATTTTGTTATCTTTTCATCCCTACGTATAGACAAACTCCTGACTGCTGTCATAGCCTTTGGCGTAAACTCCGGGGCATACGTAGCGGAGATCTTCCGCTCAGGCATAATGTCCATTGACAAGGGCCAATTTGAAGCCGGAAGAAGTCTTGGCTTAAGCTATACCCGCACCATGATACACATCATAGTCCCACAGGCGTTAAAGAACGTGCTCCCAGCTCTGGGTAACGAGTTTATAGTCCTGGTTAAGGAGACGTCAATAGCAGGCTACATAGGCCTCCACGACCTCACCAAAGGCGGAGATATTATACGCAGCCAGACCTATGACCCCTTTCCGCCGCTTCTTGCTGCAGGCTTGGTCTACCTCGTCATAGTTATGGGTCTGACCTTCCTAGTAGGACGTCTTGAAAGGAGGCTCCGCTCCAGTGAGTAACGAAAAATTGCCGCTAATCAGCGTTAAGAATCTCGTAAAGAAATTTGGTACACTGCGTGCCCTCAACGAGGTATCTACCGACATATATCAGGGAGAGGTCGTGGTGGTAGTTGGTCCTTCAGGTTCCGGCAAGAGCACATTTCTCCGCTGCCTCAACCTGACTGAGATGCCCACCTCAGGTGATATTCTCTTTGAAGGTGTCAACATAACTGGTCCCAAGGTCAACATAGACCTACACCGCCAAAAGATGGGCATGGTGTTTCAGCTTTTTAACCTATTCCCACATATGACGGTCTTGGGTAACCTGACACTCGCCCCAATGAAGGTTCTCCACAAATCCAAGGCTGAGGCAGAAGCACTAGCAATGTCTATGTTAGCACGTGTTGGACTGGCGGATAGAGCAAACTCGCATCCCGCTCAGCTCTCAGGCGGCCAAAAGCAGCGCATAGCCATAGTTAGGGCGCTTTGCATGGAGCCTAACGTAATGCTCTTTGATGAACCCACCTCTGCCCTAGACCCAGAAATGGTCGGTGAGGTGCTTGATGTAATGAAGGACCTAGCCCGTGGAAACATGACTATGGTTGTTGTAACCCATGAGATGGGATTTGCACGGGAGGTTGGCACCAGAGTGCTCTTCATGGACGAGGGACAAATTCTTGAAGAGAACAAACCAAAGGAATTCTTTGCAAGCCCTCAAAACCCACGAGCCAAGGAGTTCCTTAGCAAGGTACTTTAACATTTATTGGACTGCTTCCCAAATAGCGGGCTGCAGTCCTTTTTGTTGTGTATTTTGATAATAAGTGATATAATTCGTGTTATATTTTACACCGCTCCTATAGAAAGGGGATCTACATGCTTACAAGTCAGGTAGAAGGCGGGAGATTCACTCTCCTAAAAGACAATATATCTTTAATTACTAATTCAGATGACCGTCCTATTCTTTCTGTCCACACAGGTCCAGATAAGGATAAGATTGACTTTTCAAAACATTACCACAACCTAAACCATGTCTCATATGATGAGCCGCACAAGCTTTTACACTTTCATAACGGTACCCACTCAATAACCTTTTCGGTTACTGAGGAGAAGGAATGTCTCACACTGGTACCTATAAAGCAGTCACACCAGTTCACGCGGATGAGGTTCCGCTTCCCCGCTGAAATATCTGAACCCGTCTTTGGATCCGGAGGAGTAGCTTCCGGGCCCAATCTCCGCGGACTCCGGGTTAACATATATACAGATAAGCCAAACCCAGGTGAGAGAGTCAGTCTCACTGATATGGTGGACAAATATATCCTCGGCAAGGGTCAAGCCTCGCCGCTCTATGCTCTGCCCTCATTTTTTACCGGTCAACGTTTTCTCTTTATGGCCATCTTTGGTGGTAGGACACTTCTTAACTTCACACATAAGGACTACCATGAGGTAGAGTTCTACGGTGTTCCTGAAAAAATATTCTTGAGCCAACCCAAGACAATGAGCTCCCTCCACGCACTGCAAAGTGAACTAATCGGGACGCGCTTTCAATTCCCCACTTTGTACGAAGCTGGAGTTATAGCCAGTGTCACAGGTGGGTCACAGCCTCTTTTAGAGACAATTGACATTCTTAAGGCCTCTGAAATTCCTATGGCCGCCCTATATATCAAGGACTGGTCCGGAACACAGACCACCCCCTCCGGTACCAGGGAGTTCTGGGACTGGGTATGGAGCAGTGAGCTCTATCCTCACCTGGATCAGGTCATGCAGGAGTTAAGTGGTATCGGTATCAATGTCCTCTGCTCAGCAAACCCCCACCTGTCAATAGAGGGAAGGATCTACGCGGAGGCATCTAAAAACGGTTACTTACTCAGGCGTGCAGATGGAACCAACCTACTCACTGACCTTGGCGGTTTTATGGTTGGTCATTTGGACCTCACAAATACAGACGCCTGCAACTGGGCTGAGGAGACTTTAGCGCAAAACATCTTTGAAGTGGGCTTTTCCGGCATAGTGAGTGACTATTCCGGTTTCTTCCCCACTGGTAGCACACTATCTGATGACTCTGATGGTTCCCGCATCCACAACTATTGGGCTTGGAGATGGACCCAGATTATCCGGAAAGCCGCTAAAAGGCACAATCTAAACCCTGTCACCATTCTCGGCTCAGGCTCAGTTGGGGCATCATTTTCTGCCATAACGGCAAACGGAGCAAAGGTGGATTGGGCCCACGGACGCGGCCTCAAATCTGCACTGAGTGAAATGTTGTCTCTAAGCTTAAGCGGTGTAGGTATCTCCCACTGTGACTTTGAAACATTTACAGGTTTCCTACCTGAACCAATAGTTGCAGATCAGTTGATACGTTGGGCTGAGCTATCTATTTTTACACCCGCCATGAGAATGAGTCCTTTCAATAACAAGATGGTTTCTTTATATCAAAGTGATCCCACTTTACTTCCACAGCTCTCTAGACTCACCAATCTTAGGAAGCTCCTAGCTCCCTACATGAACCAGTGTTTAAAGGATTTTTATACCAAGTCCATTCCTCCCATGCAGCACATATGGGAGCAGTACCCTGACCTCAAAAACTCCCACAATATAATTGACCAGTTTATGTTGGGCTCTGATCTTATGGTGGCTCCGGTAACCTTGGCTAATATAAGAACCCGTGACGTCGCCTTCCCTGAAGGGAGCACTTGGATACACCTCCTAAGTGGGGAGAACTACGAACCCGGCCTCGTAACCGTTGATGCACCGCTGGGAACCCCGCTTGTTTTCTACAAAAAAGGCGGGAGCCACGAACAACTCTTCGCGTCTCTCGCCTATAAATTATTATAAACAGAACTAAATATGGTCGTGTGTCATTATGTGTTCCTCACAGTAGCACGCATAATCTTTACACAGTGAACAATACCGGAACTCCATCTGCGGGTTTTCGGTATCTGTTTTTCCGCAAAGAGTGCATTTGTGGATGTAGCCTCTAGTTTTCTTGGTCTCATTGATCT
>CAZIVK010000210.1:0-3672 GCA_964542515.1 uncultured Oscillospiraceae bacterium
TTTTTCAAGTGGGTTTGGCATTACACCAAAGAAGTATGCTAATTTCAAGGATGTGGACGGTTGGCTTGTTCCCTATTGTTATCTCGACCGCCAAAAATCTAAACTGGAGGAATGGAACATGAAAGATAACACAGCGGTAATATTTACTCAACTCGTAGAACGCCCAGCTCGTAAGCTTATTCTAAAAAGGAGTAGGACTGCCACGCATTATGTGGAATACGTCGAGGAAGTTGGTTGCGGTGAATCAAATATGTCCGCTCCTTGGGACTTTTTGTGTGGCATCAAGGAGGCCTTGTATGAGCCGGTCGGTCTTTGGCTGCCGGAAAACATGCAGCCGCAAGGAACCGGCAGCTATGCTCATGGCGTTGAAGTCCTCATTGACTATGCCGGTGAAGTGCCGGAGGGATTCGATGTCATCGACCTTGAACCATGCAAGATGTTGGTCTTCCAAGGCGAGCCCTACGATGACAAATATTTTCAAGAAGCTGTAGGATTGTGTATGGAGCGGATAGAAAAGTTTAACCCAGAAGTGTATGGATATAAGTTTGCCCCGGAAATAGCACCAAGGATGCAACTTGCTCCCGGGGGATGGCGTGGTTACATTGAGATACGTCCGGTAATAGCTATATAATACTTTAGAATATTGGAAAAAAGGATGATTTACTCATCCTTTTTTATTGCCCTTTATACTTTATAAGTTTAGAAGTTAAACCCTATCCATACCGGTTCACCGGTATAAGGGTGGGCTTCTTCTTCTCCGCGTAAAACTCGCAGTACGGATCCTGCTAGTTCTTCCTGCTCCATCTCTCCTACGTAGACGGCTATTGGGGCAATCCAACCACAGCGGCTGCGTATACCCTCCACAATGTCCTCAAAACGGGCAAGCCCACCGGTTAGCACTATGCCGTCCACTTTGCCGCAGAGTACAGTGCTCATTGCTCCAATTTCTTTGCTGATTTGATAGATCATTGCGTTCCACACCAAAACGGCTTTCCGATCTCCGTCCTCCACCATGCGGTGAATTTTATCTGCGTCAGAGGTGCCAAAATGGCTTACAAAGCCGCCGGCACGGGAACACATGAGCCGTACCTCATCCAGAGAATGCTGCTCAATATAGTCCAGTAGGCAGAGTACAGGTACACTTCCAATGCGGGTGGGGGCAAAGGGACCGTCCCCTCCAGAGCCTACATTTCCATCTACCATTTTCCCGCAGTCATGGGCATTTATTGTCACACCGCCGTCTATATGGGCAACCACAAAGCGGCAGTTGTCATAGCGTCTACCTAAGGATTTTGCATGGTAATAGGCCACTGCCTTTTGGTTTAAGGCATGTGACTGGGCGTTCCGGTACAATCCTTCTATACCGGTTATGCGGGCATAGTCGCACAGTTCATCAATGTTGGTGGGGTTGAGAGTGAACATTTTTCCACCGTACTCCATGCAGAGCTCATAAGCCAACAGCACACCCAGCTTTGCTGCGTGCTCACTGCCGCCTACTGCATTCAATGTATCAAGGTATAGCTGTTCATCTATTGGCATTACACCTGCGCGCTGAGGGTGTGCGCTTCCACCACGGCCAACAAATATATCCACATCTTGGGGAGCATATCTATTACGGTACAAAATGTTTAAGATGACCTGCTTGCGGAAGGGAACTTGGTCGTTCACATTGGGGTACTGCAGCAGGACTGGGGCGTCATGAAACTCGCTTTCCTCAAAAAGTGAAGTATCATCTTCATACAGACTAATTTTTGTGGAGGTAGAGCCAGGGTTTATTACCAGTATCTTCATTATATTTTACGTCCTTCTAAGTATCTCAGATTTTATTAGCGGTATACTTAATACCGAATAAATTCAATTATAACAAACTTAACTTTTTTTTCAACCGAGGAAACAAATATATAATTAGTTGACAAAACCGGCAGAAACAAGGACAATATACTTAAGGAAAATTAAAAAACCTAGGAGGACAAGGCATGAGAAAGATAAAAGTTGCAGACGGCATTCATATGCTTACCATGAATGTTGAGGACATACTATTTGAAGGGATTTGGGAGATCGCAAATGGAGTAACCCTTAATTCCTATATAATTCAGGGAGAAAAAACTGCTATAGTTGATGGTGTAATTGGCTGGGATGGGATACCTGAAACCCTTTTTAAGAATCTAGAAGATATAGGTGTAGAGCCAAAAAATATTGATTATTTGATTGTTAATCATATGGAACCGGACCACTCTGGTTGGATCTCAAGTTTCCAGAAGATTAAGGATGATTTCACAATAATATGTACAGATAAAGCAGCAAAAATGCTGGCCTCCTTCTACAATGAAGACAAGATAAGGGTTGTAAAGGAGGGGGATACTCTTGATCTCGGAAAGGGTAAGGTGTTGAGTTTCCATCCGGTACCAAACGTTCACTGGCCAGACACCATGTACACCTATGAAAGAGATACAAAAACTCTCTTTTCATGTGATATGTTCGGAGCGTTCGGAAGGATGGAGAACCACTGTTTTGATGATGAGATGACACCTGAAGAGGTAGACTTCTTTGAATCTGAAGGAATACGGTATTATTCCAATGTAATGACAACATTTACACCCAGTTTGAGAAAGGCAATAGAGAAAGCAAAAGAGATGGAACTAAATATAGTAGCTCCTGGCCATGGTCCTGTCTATAGAAAAAACACGCAGAAAATTATAGATGATTATTCCAGGTTCTCCCTATATGCCACCGGTGCAGGTGAAAATGAGGTCACTATATTGTGGGGATCTATGTATGGAATGACCTTGAAAGCAGTTAACCATGTTGAAAGTATACTTCAAAAAGAAGGAGTCAAATACAACAAGCTTCAAATGCCACTGGAAAGTGATAGTGAAATGGTCGCAACTGTTTTCAAATCTGCAGGTGTAATTATTGCAGCACCTACCTACGAGTACAATCTTTTCCCACCGGTTGCTACGGCCTTAAATGAAATTGGCAGAAAAAAGATTTCAGGTAAAGTAGCATTTAGATTTGGCTCATACGGATGGTCTGGCGGTGCCGAGAAGGAAATTAAGGAAATAATTGAAAGATACAGGATGAAGTGGGATTTTCTTGAGTCCGTGGAGTTTGAAGGCGCGCCAAAGGAAGAGGACCTCATCAAGGTGGAAGCTGGAGTAAGAGAACTTCTGGAAAAGATGAAGAAGAGGGTAATAAAATGAATGGCACTAGCCGTGATAATATAAAGATTGGTACAAAAGTGAGGGTAGTACAAAAGCAAGACCAGCGTTCTGGAAAATTAACTGAAGGATTAGTTCAAAGAATTCTTACAAAATCTGCAACTCATCCCCATGGTATCAAAGTAATGCTCGAAAATGGAATTGTAGGTAGAGTCAAGGAAATCGAATAAACTAATTCTGTTAAGGAATAATGCCTTCTAATAGGTAATAAATCTGCTATAATAAAGTTGCGATGGGTGCTGTACTTAAGGAGGAAAAGCATTGAAGTTTATTTCATGGAATATTGATTCATTAAATTCGGCATTAACTGGGGTGTCAGAGCGTGCGATACTATCCCAAAATGTACTAGATACAATAATAGAACATAGCCCAGATATTATTGCCCTACAGGAAACAAAGCTATCTAGTGATGGTCCTACCAAAAAACATTTGGACATATTAAAAGATATATTTC
>CAZIVK010000211.1:0-3670 GCA_964542515.1 uncultured Oscillospiraceae bacterium
TTCTACGACCTGGATTTTGAATCAAGCAAGGATCTCATCTTACAACTTGGAATCAATAAAAAGTTAAGCATAATTATCAAACTTCAACTTCAAAAATAAACTCAATATTCTCTAAGCTCCCCATAATTGATTCTGAAATTATCGCCCTTATATTGCGCCTGCGGGACTACTGCTTCTGCACCTTTTATGACGTGTTCAAGGCAGTCATACCTGCCGGTATGTGGTACAACCTCCAACGGAAACTAGTCCTAGCACCTGGCCTGACTGCTGACACCGCGGTATCAATGGCACAGACAGACTCTGAAATTGAGCTTATTTTAGCCATTGCCGGTGGGAAGCAACTTTCTGATTTACAGGATACTGCGGATTCACTGATCAAAAGAAATATCATTGTTGAAGACACAGCGGCGATACGCGGAGTGGGTGATAAGACCATACGCATAGCGTCGCTTGCGCTGTCAAGTGACGAGGCGGCCGAGTATATTGCAAAAAACAAGAACAAGGCCCCTGTGAGCAGTAAGGTTGTTGAGTTTCTTATGGTCACCGGAGAGGCGGCTCAAGGAGACATTATCTACTACACCGGTTGTAAATCTGACGCTATCTCGAGGCTTGAAAAGAAGGGCATTGTTACTACAAAGCGGCGCGAGGTATACCGTAGGCCGGATATTACCCCCCTGGAGGACAGTAGGCCCCCTACAGTACTTAACCCGGAGCAGAATGTTGCAGCCAAAGGGCTAATAGAGCTCTATAACAGTGGAACACCACAGGCTGCGTTACTCTTTGGAGTAACCGGAAGTGGTAAGACACTTGTCTATATGGAGGTCATAGAGAATGTTCTGAACAGCGGAAGAACAGGACTTGTCCTCGTCCCTGAAATATCACTAACACCTCAGCTTATGAGGATTTTCACATCAAGGTTTGGTGACAGAATAGCTATACTTCACTCCGCCCTAAGCGTAGGTGAAAGAAGCGACGAATGGAAACGCATCAAGTTGGGAAAGGCGGATCTAGTCCTTGGAACAAGATCTGCAGTATTTGCTCCTCTAAGTAATATTGGTATAATAGTGATTGACGAGGAGCAGGAGCACACATATAAGTCTGACAATACACCGCGCTACCACGCCCGTGATGTGGCCAAGTTTAGAGCAGCATACAATAAATCTCTGTTGGTCTTGGGCAGCGCAACCCCATCTGTTGAAAGTTATTATGCATCAACTATAGGCAGGTACCATAGGTTTGAGCTCACAGAGAGATACAACATGGAGTCCCTCCCTGACACAAGAATTGTAGACCTGCGGCAGGAACTCCTCAAGGCAAACACCTCAACCATCAGCAGTATTTTAAAAAATGAGCTAATGAGGAATATAGATGCGGGGGAGCAGAGTATACTCCTAATAAACAGGCGTGGAAACTCCCGTAGGATGATATGTGGTGAATGCGGTTTTATGTACGAGTGTGACAACTGCTCAAATCCGCTTACCTACCACTCGGCCAACGGTAGAATTATGTGCCACCTATGTGGCATGTCTACTGAACAGCCTGAGGTCTGCCCAGAATGTGGCGGTGAATTTAAGCTTGTTGGTGCAGGCACACAAAAATGTGAAGAAGACCTAAAGGCCCTTTTTCCCGACATAGAAATAATCCGGATGGATTCAGACACAACATCCGCTAAAAGATCACATGAGGAAATACTATCACAGTTTGACGAGAAAAAAATTCCCATATTAGTTGGTACACAGATGGTTGCAAAGGGTTTGGACTTTGAAAATGTAACACTCGTAGGGGTTATTGACGCTGACCAATCCCTGTACGCAGATGACTACCGAGCTCATGAAAGTACCTTCTCCCTTATAACACAGGTTGTAGGGAGGGCAGGCAGAGGCTCCAAACCTGGAAGGGCTGTTATCCAGACATACACTCCGGACAACCCCATCTTGGACGCGGCAGCCCGCCAGGATTATATTGGTTTTTTTGAGGGTGAAATTGAGCTACGCGAGCGGTTGGGTACACCCCCATTTCGTGAAATCATACTGGTTACAGTGTCCGGTATAAATGAGGGTTTTGCACTAAAAGGTGCATATAAAGCAAGAAAAATGCTGGGAGAGCTCACCTCATCCACCGGTCTTGACATACAGACCATGGGGCCACATGAAGCCCCTATATTCAAACGAGGCGGTCGTTTCCGCTATCAAATTGCACTGAGCTGTGCTGAAACAAAACTATCAGCGCGGCTGGTATCGGTAATAATCAAAAAATTCAGAAGTGATAAGACACTTAAGGGGTTGTCTGTTTACGCGGACCTGAACCCCAATCAGATGTAAGCAATGGAGGAGTTAATATGGCACTTAGAAATATACTGAAAGACGGGGATCCAACCCTGAAAAAAATCTCAAGGGAAGTTGTGAACTTTGATAAGCGCCTTCACATACTTCTAGATGATATGGCTGAGACCCTAGAAGAAGCTGATGGGCTTGGACTTGCCGGCCCGCAGGTAGGGATATTACGTAGAGTAGCCCTTGTTATAAATGCAGAGGGTAAAGTGATTGAGCTTGTCAACCCTGAGATAGTATCATCAGAAGGTGAAAACGAGGGAGCAGAGGGCTGTTTAAGCTTTCCGGGACTCTATGGTATTGTAAACCGCCCTGAAAAGGTGACTGTAACCGCACAGGACCGTAATGGAAAGCCCTTTACCGTTTCTGGAGAGGGAATAACTGCTAGAGCATTCTGTCACGAGATTGATCATCTCAATGGCATAGTGTTTACTGATATGGCCACACAGCTTATGAGCGAGGAGGAACTCGGTCAGATGATGGCTGAAAGCGGTGACGACGCATGAGAATACTCTTCATGGGCACACCGGAAATTGCAGAAGCCTGCTTGAGGGACCTTGTCAATGTCGGATTGGATATATGCGGAGTCTTTACCCAACCGGATAAACCAAAGGGACGTGGAATGAAGCTCACACCGCCACCCACTAAAAAGTTCGCAGAGAGCGTTGGTATTGAGGTCTATCAACCTCCTAAAATTAGAGGTAGTTACGACATCATTGAAAGTCTTGCCCCAGACCTCATAGCCGTAATGGCATACGGTAAGATTCTGCCCAAAAAGATTTTGGATTTCCCTAAATATGGGTGTGTTAACGTCCATGCCTCACTGCTCCCCAAATACCGTGGGGCAGCTCCTATACAGGCGGCAGTAGCCGCAGGAGACACTATAGGCGGAATCACTACCATGTACATGGCTGAGCAAATGGACAGTGGTGACATGATCTTCACCCAGGAGGTCCCCATAACCCAGGATGACACCGGCGGTAGCCTCCATGACAAGTACGCTGAAATTGGTGGTCAGCTGTTAATACGCACTATCCGTGCTATTGAAGCCGGCGCCGCACCCCGTACACCCCAGGACCACTCCGCAGCAACATTCTCTCCATCTATAAAGAAGGAGGACGCCCGCATTGACTGGACTCAGTCTTCGGTAGATATCAGGAATCTCGTGAGAGCGTATAACCCATGGCCATCGGCATACACTGAGTTAGGCGGAAATACATTTAAAATACACTCATGTATCATAGGGGCTGAAAGCAGTGCAGCTGCTCCCGGAACTATTCTCTCATCGGGTGACACAGGTTTGGAAATTGCAACCGGAAGTGGTTCTGTAATTATCACAG
>CAZIVK010000212.1:0-3666 GCA_964542515.1 uncultured Oscillospiraceae bacterium
AAGCTTATCTACAGGTTTTTCTACGGGCTTTTCTGTAGCTTTTATCTCCTCATACTTAGAAAGAAATTCCTTCAGCTCCTCATATCCCCCATCAAAGTCTGTTATACTGTCGTTATCGAGTCTCCATACCCTTTCGGCAAACTTGCTGAGAAAATACCTGTCATGGGATATAAGCAGTAGTGTTCCATCATAATTTTCAATTGCCTCCTCAATCCACTCGGTGGACTGAATGTCAAGATGGTTTGTGGGTTCGTCCAATATCAGGACATTTACACCTTTGAACATTAAAACACAGAGTATCAACCGGCTCTTTTCTCCCCCTGAGAGGTCCCGAACTAGTTTAAAAACGTCATCCCCACGGAAATGAAATGCACCCAGCCTATTTCTTCCCTCAGCGGGAGAAATCCTGAGCTCGTCCATTATATAGTCAAGGGCAGTTACCCTGTCATTTTCAAAACTAATTAACTGAGGTAGGTATGCAGTCTTTACACCTTCACCCCACCTTATCCTTCCGCTGTCGTAGGGTTCAGCACCTAATAATATCTTTACAAGAGTGGACTTACCGGTGCCGTTAGATCCAATTAGTGCCACCCTGTCATCTTTTTTTATTTCTAAGCTGACATTATCAAATAGAACTCTATTGCCAAAGGATTTTTTGAGGTCCTTAATAGTTAGAACATCATCACCTGAGCGGTTGGTGGACCCAAATGTGGCACGAATATTCTTTCCTTGCTTTACTACCTGTGGCATGGACTTACGTATACGCTCCACCCTTTTCTCCATAGAGAAAGCCTTCTTGTGCATCTTTTCAGTGCCCATACCGTGAAGCCGCCGGATGGTAAAATCCAGCTGAGCTATATTCCGCTCATCCTGCTTAATTTTCTTTTCCGCAGCCTTGATCATTTCAGCCTTTTGGCTGACAAAGGAGGAGTAATTTCCCTGCCACATCTTTGCATTACAATTTTCAATTTCTATTATGCGCTCCACTGTGCGGTCGAGGAAATACCGGTCATGAGAAATAATTAGTACAGTGCCTCTGAAACTGCGCAAAAATTCCTCCAACCACTCAACGGACTCTATATCCAGATAGTTTGTGGGCTCATCTAAAAGCATCAGATCAACATTCATGAGAATCATACGTCCGAGGTTTATTTTAGTGCGCTCACCACCACTTAGATAATTAAACGGTGAAGTGAGCATATCAGTACTTATATGAAGTCCGTTAACAACTCTTGCAAGCTCAACGTCCACATTATACCCACCGGTTGCTTCAAAGACTGCGGATACCTCCCCATATTCCCTAAGTGCTTCAGGGTCACCGGAGGACATACGTACGGCCAACTCATCCATCTTGCGTTTCATGCTATAGAGGTCTGAGAATGCCGTCCGTAACACGTCCTCTACGGTCATGTTGTCAGGATATTCTGGTATCTGTGCAAGCACACCTACCTTGACCCAGGAAGGAATAAAAATTGTACCCTCGTCTGTGTCATATATCTCAGTTATCAATTTAAACAGCGTGGTCTTACCGCTACCGTTTTTTCCGACAAGTCCTACACGCTGACCCTCCTGAATTTCAAAGGTTATATTCTCAAGGATGATTACGTCGTCAAATTCTTTTTTAACATTGTTTACCGATATAATAGCCATTTAATGCTGTCCTCTTAACTAAATTATTTACCTCTATTAATGCCTGCCATGCTTGACTTTTTTATTTTCTGATGTAATAATGTAAAATCAATGTTAGTAATGAAACGGAGGGAATTTTGTGGCAACAATTCAAGAGGTGGCAGAACTTGCAGGTGTATCCACCGCCACCGTTTCACGCGTCCTCAACAACAACTACACAGTTAGTGACAAAAGACGTGCCGCTGTAATGGATGCTGTAAAAGCACTAAATTACAGGCCAAACATCATTGGCAGAAACCTCAGCCGCAGTGAAAACAAAACTATACTTGTAGTTTCAACTATTGCGGACAACAGCATGCTTGCCGGAGTCCATCACGCCGCAAAAGAGCGCGGTTTTGATGTGATCCTATCCTACACTGGAATGTCCGGAGTAACTGATTCCCTAAAGTACTTTGAAAACGGCCTTGCCGGAGGTATGATCTTCATAAACTTCATGGCTGACGGAGAAACCGTAACAGATGTTATAAAGAACTACCCTGTTGTCCAGTGCGCAGAGTATATGGACAATCCCGAGTCCTACCTGGTTTCCGTGCGGGACGATGTTGCCACCTATGAGTTAACAGAAATGCTCATACGTAGTGGGCGCAAAAAACTTTTTTTCCTTACTCTTAGAAGTTGGAGAGGATACGTATCTAACTATAGTATAATGAGAGCGAGCGGATTTGTAAATGCACTTAAGGATAATGGAATTGCTTTTTCACAGGACCTAATCCACCGCACCAAAGGCAGATACACGGATGTAGTGGAGGTTGCAAAGCAAATTGCTGCACTGGACCCCTCGCTGAGACCGGACGGCATAGTATGCGCAACGGACCTTCTGGGTGCTGCCTGCGTGAACACCTTTAGAAATTTGGGTATAAGTGTTCCAGAAACAATTGCCGTAACAGGCTTTGATGACAGCCAGTATTCCTCCATGTGTACTCCCCTACTTACAACAGTCAGACAGCCCTTCTTTGACATGGGCGCAGAATCTGTAAAGATGCTCATATCCATAATGAGTGGCAACAAACCGGAAAACCGTAGGCTTTTCCTACCTCACTCAATGGTAATACGTGGATCCACAGATATAACTAAAGTATAAGTCAGTCCGCTAAGTAGCCTCCGCAGCTCTCCCTCTGTATGTACTCAACAGGAAGTAGTACTGCGTAAGGTGGCTCTGTTTTCCCGTCTATAACGTCCCATAACACTCTAACCGCCTGTGCGGCCATCTTTTCCATGGGAACCCACACAACAGATAGTGCAGTTGAAGCGTACTCCTCATACTCTCTGTCACCATTTCCTACGCTAATTATTTCAATGTCTTCAGGCACTTTTATATTCATTTTAGCAAAGGCTTTTAGTGCCCCTATTGCTATGGTATCAGAACCACAGAAGATACCGCGCGGCAGTTGGGGCATTTTTGCAACTTCAAGTGCGGTTTCATATCCACATTTCATTGAGTTGTTGGAGCATGATATGCGCTCGCACTTTACACCATTTTCCTTCATAATTTCTTCAAATGTATCCTCTCTTACCCTCAAGTCAGAAATAACTGAGTCAGATGCTATTATGGCCGATGACTTGTGTCCCCTGGACAAGAATACATTTGCTGCCATCTCACCAATTTTTTTGTTGTCTACATTTACGGTGCAGTAGTGGTCAGACTTGCGGTTATAGAGAATAATTGGAATTTGGAAAGTTGTGTTTTCAACAAATTTCAGGTCCTCCTCCGATCCTGTTGCAATAACAGCGGCATTAAACATGCTAAGCTCAGTTAACGATGCGGCATTGTGCAGCTGCCCATTAACAAAGGGACGGATGATAATTTCAATCTCCCTCTCCTGCTTTTCCATTTCAGTATACATGCCCTGGAGAAAACGTACAACTAACGAAGCACGCCAGTCCATGGACCAAAATACTGCCACTACCAGCCTGTTTGAGTAATTAGAGTTTCTAAGGCGCCTTGCAGAAATATTTGGCATGTAGCCAAGTTCCTTT
>CAZIVK010000213.1:0-3664 GCA_964542515.1 uncultured Oscillospiraceae bacterium
TGAAAAAACCATGGATAAAATAGTAGCCCTCTGTAAGGGGCGCGGCTATGTTTACTCCGGCTCGGAAATATACGGAGGCCTTGCCAACACATGGGACTATGGTCCACTGGGTGTGGAATTTAAAAACAACGTAAAAAAGGCCTGGTGGAAGAAATTTGTTCAGGAGAGCAAATACAATGTAGGCCTTGACTCAGCTATACTCATGAACCCACAGGTATGGGTGGCCTCGGGACATGTTGTCAACTTTAACGACCCGCTTATAGACTGCAAGTCATGTAAAATGCGCCACCGTGCTGATAAGCTTATTGAGGACTACAACGCAGACGCCGGTATAGAGATGCAGGTTGAAGGGCTAAATAATGCTGAAATGGCTGCATATATCCGTGAAAACAGTGTTAAGTGCCCCGGATGTGGCAAATCTGATTTTACAGACATACGCAAGTTCAATATGATGTTTAAAACTTTCCAAGGTGTTACTGAGGAAAATGCGTCAGAAATATATCTCCGTCCCGAAACAGCTCAGGGTATCTTTGTAAACTTTAAAAATATCCAGAGGACCTCCCGCAGGAAAATACCTTTTGGCGTGGCTCAGATAGGAAAATCCTTTAGAAATGAAATTACACCGGGTAACTTTATATTTAGGACCCGTGAGTTTGAGCAGATGGAGCTGGAATTCTTCTGCAAACCTGGCACAGACCTTGAGTGGTTTGAGTACTGGCGTAACTACTGCCATCAGTGGCTGCTAAATCTTGGTATAGAGAGTGAAAACCTCCGCCTTCGTGACCATGATCCGGAGGAGTTGAGCCACTACTCCAAGGCCACAACGGACTTTGAGTTCCTCTTCCCATTTGGCTGGGGTGAGCTATGGGGCGTTGCGGACAGGACAGACTTTGACCTTAAAGCCCACCAGACAGAATCCGGTGAAAAGATGGAGTATATTGACCCTGAAACCGGTGAGAGATATGTCCCATATGTGGTTGAGCCATCCCTTGGTGCCGACCGTGTAGCACTTGCCTTCCTGTGTGATGCATATGATGAAGAAGTCATTGACGCAGAAAAAAATGACGTTAGAACAGTTCTACGTCTGCATCCAGCTTTGGCACCAATTAAAGCTGCAATACTCCCCCTATCTAAGAAACTGTCTGAGCATGCAGAGCCACTATATATGGAGCTTGCAAAAAAGTTTATGGTTGAGTACGACGAGGCAGGTTCCATCGGAAAACGCTACCGCCGTCAGGATGAAATTGGTACCCCGTTCTGCATCACTTATGACTTTGATTCCATTGGAGATGGAGCTGTAACCGTTAGACACCGGGACTCCATGGTTCAGGAGCGCATTGCCATAAGTTCAGTAGCTTCCTGGCTTGAGGAAAAACTTGCTTTTTAATTTGTAATATTGTATTATTACCTAGAGCGGAGGATTCTCCGCTCTAGTACCGTATACCTGTAAAACTGAAAGGAGTCATTCTATGGCAACCGAAAGAAAACTCAGAGTATTTGCTGAGGAAATACGCCTAGAGACAATAAAAGAGTTCGCGGAGTTAGGGTTTGGGCATATCGGTGGATCAATGTCCGTTGTTGAGCTTTTGGCGGTCCTCTATGGATCTGAGCTTAAACATGATCCCCAGAACCCCTCATGGCCTGAACGTGACCGCTTAGTAGTGTCAAAAGGACACTCAGGACCTGCTGTTTATGCAACCCTGGCACTCAGAGGATATTTTCCACTTGAAATGCTTAAGACTCTGAATAAAAATGGAACAAACCTACCGTCCCACTGTGATATGCGCAAGACACCCGGTGTAGATATGACCACCGGATCTCTTGGACAGGGCTCTTCAACAGCCGCTGGTATTGCACTGGGAAATAAAATACAAAACAGTAATAGTTACACATACCTGGTTCTTGGTGACGGAGAACTCAATGAAGGCCAAGTTTGGGAAGCAGCAATGTTTGCACCCGCCAAGAAACTCTCAAACCTCATAGCTTTTGTTGATGTAAACGGCCAACAGCTTGATGGACGTACAGAGGATGTCCTTGACCTAGGTGATGTAGCCGCCAAGTTCTTCGCATTTGGCTGGCACACCCAGAGCGTAGACGGACACAATATTTCTGAAATCCTCAAAGCAATAGAAAACGCTAAGCAGGAGACCACTCTCCCCTCTATGATAATCCTTAACACAGTTAAGGGAAATGGATGTAAATTTGCTATGAGCAAGTACCCCAACCACTCCCTAAACTTTGCACCCGGGGATCTGGATGAATCAATAGCTTTGGTAGAAGAGGAACTCAAAAAAGCCAAGACAGCCGCAGGAGGTGTCAACTGATGAAAGCTCAACTTAGACCGTCCTTAGAAAAAGACATCCCAATGCGTGACGTATACGCGCAGACACTGGTTTCATTAGCAGAACAAAACGACAAAATAGCACTACTTGAAGCAGACCTCACCTCCGCTATAGGAACAAAACCATTCTTTAACAAGTTTCCTGAGAGAGCCATAAACTGTGGAATACAGGAAGCAAACATGGTTGGAGTTTCAGCGGGTATGTCCTCGGTCGGCATGATTCCTTTTGCCCACACATTTGGACCTTTTGCCACCCGCAGAGTGTGTGACCAGCTCTTTATGTCCGGTGCCTATGCAGGGCTCAACCTAAAACTAATGGGATCTGACCCCGGTATTGCCGCCACATATAACGGAGGAACCCACATGCCCTTTGAGGACATGGCAATTGTACGGGCTATCCCTGAAGTAAAAGCATTTGACCCATCAGACAATGTTCAGTTTGAGTTTGTACTCAGAGCCATTGCCGCAGAACATGGTGTCCACTATGTCCGTTTCCCAAGAAAAGGTGGCATAAAAGTATACACAGATGACAGTCAGTTTGAACTGGGCAAAGGTGTCACAATGATAGACGGCACGGACGTTACAATCATAACATCAGGAGCCGTCATGATGCCCCAAGCACTAAAAGCTGTGCAAGCACTTCTTGATGAAGGCATCTCCGCCCGCCTGGTTGACATGTTTACCTGGAAACCTATAGACGCTGAACTCATTGAAAAATGTGCTACAGAAACCGGAGCTATTGTTACCGCTGAAAACCACAACATTATTGGTGGTTTAGGATCAGCAGTGGCAAGTGTTGTTGTAGGAACAAAGCCGGTCCCCATGGAGTTTGTAGGTGTACATGACCGCTTTGGCCAGGTCGGCTCTGAGGCCTACTTGGCAGAAGAATACGGACTCACCGCAAAAGAAATTGTAGCTGCAGCCAAAAAAGCTATAAGCCGCAAGTAATTAATGTTTTAAGACGGATACCTGGTAAAAGTCAGGCATCCGTCTTTTTTTGTTACTTTATTAGAATGTCCATTGGGGTTCACTAGGGGGATCCAATTGGCTGCATCTCTATCAATCTGAGTCATATCTGAGGCGGAGGCCTGGTCCGCTAAGCTGAGACCGTGTTGTCCCGCTTCAAAGATGTGCTTCAAATGGAATTACTTTTAAACAATTTACTTAAATAATTTTATTGACATGTCCATAATAGTGTAATATTATGAACTAAAGAGATACGTTAACTGCATATAGATTAGATATGGATTTGCACTTTTTACAATGTTGTTATGATGGTCTACCATCTTAGCATAAAAAATTGGAAAAGGGGAACAAAAATGA
>CAZIVK010000214.1:0-3664 GCA_964542515.1 uncultured Oscillospiraceae bacterium
TAGCTGATGTCATAGGGTGTGTCCTCATTCAACAGCATGTAGGGCTTTGTTCCGCCCTCCCTCATAATGGTAAATAGGTGCATAAGGAGCTCTAGGAGCTTTGCCTTACCGGCACTCTCCAACTGGGATAGTCTATACGATGTGGTCCCACAACATAGGTGGGAAATTTCACGTCCAATAAGGGGCGATAGTCCAAAAAATGAATCCACAATCCACTTATCTATTTTAGAATCAGGGGGCGCGCTGTCCATAAGCTGCTGTAGCTGTGGTGCGTCTAGTTCCAGTGGGTTTGACTTTTCCAGTGCGATGGGGTACCTGTAGAACATGCCGGGTAGTACCTGCCTTGCGGATGAGATGTCCGAGTCCACGCGTCTGAGGCTGTCCAGTATGCGGCCTTCTGCGTCCAGGACTATTACATTGGACTGACGCCCAATGAGCTCTATGATGAGACGCTTTGTGCCCAGCTCACCCATTTCATCCGGGGCTGTTATTTCAAACTCAAGCAGGCGTTCAAGGGTGGGCTGTATGACAGAGCTGATGGTTCCGCCCACCAAGTGTTTACGCAGAAGCATGCAGAACATTGGGGGGACCTGGGGGTTCTCCTTCTGCTCTGTGCTGAAGTGTATCCTTGCGTTATTGGGGCTTGCAGAAAAAAGCAGGCGCAGGTTCTCACGGCCCTCCCCTGAGGAGTACCTGCTTGTGCGGAGATGTAGGATTATTTCATCCTTCTCCGGTTGAAAGACCTTGTCTATCTTTGCGCCAAGAACTTTCCCTGCTATTTCTTCCTTCAATGATGATAGTAGTACTGCGTCCAAAGGCATATGAATTTCCTCTTCCTGTGAGTATTAGTCCGCTATGAATTTTTTGGGGCACACCAAAGCTTGGGATTTATTTACATATAAGCCCGCAAACTTCTTTTGTAATGCCTCCACTATGGCGGGACATACCACGTCCTCTGTTGAGAAATGACCTGCGTCTATGAGGCTACGGCCGAGCTGCTGTGCCTCCAGGATCTGGGAGTGCTTTATATCCGATGTGATGAATGTGTCACAACCTGCATTTACAACGTCCCTTATATAGCTGCCGCAGGAGCCTCCCCCAACTGCCACCTTGCTTGCAGTGCCGCTTGAAACCGTGTACCAGAGACCATTTGCGCCAAGGGACTCCTTGACAGCCCGGGCAAATGTTTTGATTTCAGTGGGGTTTGGCAAAACTCCAACTCTGCAGACACCTAGGCCGGGGTCCGCGGAAAGTGATGGGTCATGGAGAACTTCTATATTTGTAAGGCCAACGGTTTTTGCAAGTATGTCATTTACTCCGCCGGCCACAACGTCCAAGTTTGTGTGCATGCTTATTACAGATATCCCTTGTGAGAGCAGCTGGAGTAGCTTCTGCCCTGTCTGGTCTAAGTCCGTTACGTTTGTAATGCTGCCAAAAATTACAGGGTGGTGCGTAACAATTAGCTCAGAGCCACTGTTGATGGCCTCCTCAATTACCTCAGGGGTTGCATCCAGGGCTACAGTTACCCGTGATACTGTGGCCTTGGAATTTCCAACGAGCAGACCAACATTGTCACGGTCTATTTTTAGGGTAAGGGGAGCAAGCTCACACATATAGCTGTATATATCGTTTACATTATACATGACTTTCCTCCAGTTTATTTATAGCATCTAAAATTATATGGCGGGGTATGCGGGTTCCAAGCAGTTCTTTTTTCAGCCGCTCTATTTCATTCAGCATATACTGTGGGTAGTGTTCTGACCGCACTGTGTACTTCCCTACACGTGTGTCCGCCAGGTCATACTCCTCCGGTGCACCACCAAAGGATGCAGCTATGACTGTATAGAGCCTGCCTCTTTCAGCAACCACATATTCCTCATGTACTGTATAACTTCCAGAATACAGGTAGGTGCGTAGCTCCTCTATAGCGGTCATGGGCTGAAGGATTAGCTTAGCCGAGGATATGTCAGCCATGTTGGCCTCCTGCAGTATGCTAATAACTGTGTCACCGCCCATACCGGCTATAGTAACTGTGTCAGCTTTGTGGGGAGTGGGAGTATTAAGCCCATTACAACAGATAAACTCAATTTCATCCTCAACACCGTAATGTTTGGCGGTACGTCTTGCGGAATTGAGAGGTCCATCACCAATGTCTGACGCAATGGCCTCAACAATATGTCCCTTAAGAAGCAGCCATACAACAAGCTTTCCGTGATCCGTACCCACGTCCCAAACTTTGTGGCCCCGCGGTACCAGATCCGCTATTTTACCTAGTCTTGGAGTCAGTGTAAAAAGGCGCATTCCGTTACTCCTTTATGAATTTATCAAAAAAGAGCCGCAGATTGGTTACATCCAAGTCCGCGGCTCTTCTTTATTGGTTAATTAGTTCTCGTAAGCTGCAGCTTCCGCCAGGGAGTTGATCTTTTCAAGGACTTCATCAAAGTTAACGTTATGAACCTGACAGGCCTCCTCAAGTGTTTCAGCTTTGGATGCAGGGCAACCGAGGCAATGCATTCCTATTTCAAGGAGTACCCTTGCGGCCTGCGGGTTAATTGTGAGAATGTCACCTATAATGGTATCCTTTGTAATTTGTGGCATCAAAAAACCTCCTTTGTTTTCTACTACTCTATTATAACTCACCGAGAAGTAGAATACAAGTTAAAAACTTCATGATAATGTAAATAGGAAAACGGAGCGTCATAGACGCTCCGATGTGATTCCAGTTAAGAGATGAAATCAGCCGTTTTCTCTTTGTTTTGCAAAGCAGTCACTGCAGTAAACAGGTCTGTCTGTTTTTGGCTCAAAAGGAACACGAGCTTCGTTTCCACATTCAGCACAAACTGCGGTGAAATACTCTCTTGGGCCTCTTGCTGCGGTTTTACGTGCGTCACGGCAGGTCTTGCAGCGCTGTGGCTCGTTTTGGAATCCACGCTCTTCGTAGAACTCCTGCTCTCCAGCGGTGAAAACGAACTCTTCTCCGCACTCTTTGCATACTAGTGTTTTGTCTTGGAACATTGTTATACCTCTCTTTGACTTTAGTCTTTGCCCCTGGACGGACTCGCACCGACACCTCATTTTGCGCTCTTGGAATTAAGCTACTAGGGCAGTTTAATGAACCGATGCAGATCCGAGCCTATTGTGGTACGGAGCTAATTACTCACCCGAGTTAACAGATGGCACCGAATGTAATTCTATGGGGATGTTGCCGTGGGTCATTTGCTTGTAGTCTGCTTCATGTGGTCAGAGATTTTACGCCTGGCTCTCCAGACAGCGTTATCAATGGATTTTGGAGATTTTCCGATGACAGAAGAAATTTCATTAACAGTGAGTCCTTCAAGATAGTACTCCAAAACCTTTGCTTCAAAAATGCTAAGCAGACCTTTAAACTCCATAAAGAGCTCTTCATACCTTTCCCTACTAAGTAGGAGGTTTTCAGGATTAGTTTCCCCACGGTTTAAGACTAAATTGGCAGCATGTGCGCCGTTACCGGAGAGGGTATCTATAGGAAGATAAGAATTAAGCGGCATGTGCTTGATCCTTGTAGCCGCCCGCAAGCCTGAAAATATGCGATTCATAATACAGTGTTCAGCAAATTTTTTAAATGGAACTTTTTTTTGGGGTGAATACTCCCTTACTGCGTTAAGTAAGCCCAGCAGTCCCTCCT
>CAZIVK010000215.1:0-3663 GCA_964542515.1 uncultured Oscillospiraceae bacterium
TCACTTGTCAATACAACTGGAATACAGACTGCATATCAATTATAATGTTTATATCACTAAAATGCAAATAGGGGGATTAAAATGGGAAAGACAAATTTGAGCATATCCGGTGAAAAGTTTCTTATAAACGGGAAGCTTGTCTACGAGGATATAGGGGCTCCGGAAAATATGCGCGGACTCCTGATGAATGCCAGGTTTATACAAGGTGTGTTTG
The DNA here is from genome assembly GCA_964542515.1 of uncultured Oscillospiraceae bacterium. GTDB lineage: Bacteria > Bacillota > Clostridia > Oscillospirales > JAAYOS01 > CAZIVK01. The sequence goes on from CAZIVK010000215.1 coordinate 215, forward strand.
ATGACAGGGCTGACGCCGCACGGTTCAACCGTTTTGGGCGCACTTTTGATCCTGAAAGAAACACAGATGACATGATTGCGGCCCTGCCGGAGTGGTACAACATGGGTCTCCGTGCTATAACCGTTGGTTTTCAGGGCGGCGGCCCTTGCTTTACAATGAAAAACGACACTATTAGCAACAATCCATACTCTGAGGATGGCTTGAGCATTGATCCGGATTATCTAGCGCGTATGACACGCATTCTCAATGCCGCAGACAGCCTGGGGATGGTTGTTATAGTGTCGCTCCTATATTGCGGACAGATTGTACGGATGGCCAAGGCGTCGGCAATAATGAATGCAGTAAGGACAGCATCCGCATATCTGCGTGAAGGTGGATGGAAGAATGTAATAATTGAAATTGCAAATGAGTACACTATTGAGCCGTACGCTATTGCCCCTATAGTGCAGGAACCACAGGGGATGGTAGCTCTTATGGATATTGCCAGAAAAGAGAGTGGTCTTTACGTTGGTAGCAGCGGAGGCGGAGGAATTGTTGATAGGGAAGTTGCTGAAGCAAGCGATCTAGTGCTTATTCACGGTAACGGTATGACACGTCAACAGATGGTAAACTGCATAAATAGAGCACACTCCTACTCACCCGGTAAACCAGTGCTTTGCAACGAGGACTCCCAGGCCCTAAGCAACATGCAGGCACACATTGATATGGGTGTCTCCTGGGGCTATTACAACAACATGACAAAGCAGGAGCCTCCAACAAAATGGGGCATAACGGATGGGGAGGACCGCTGTTTTGCATGGAGGATGGCAGATATTCTAGGACTTGAGCCTAAACCAATTGCTGAGGAAGATCAGTTGATGCTTGTTGGACTTGAAGATGACGATATATACGATGGGAAATGTTGGCCCCGTGTAGCTTCCCTTTACCCTGAAAAGGTAAACTACGTGGATTTTTACCGCAACGGTGCACACCTAGGCCGCTGCTATGACGACCCCTTTAGCCTCTACTTTGTTGCAAACTGGTTGCAGGCACCGTGCAAAACACCAAAAGGTGAGTGGAGGGCTATAATAACTCTGAACAGTGGGGACAGGGTTGAGCGTACAAAGACGGTAAATTGAGGCTAACGCTAGGAAGTAAAGTTCATTCTTTTCGAAGTTAGAAAGTATTTGTAACTTGTTACTAAGAAACATCAAGGTTTAAGAATTTCCTATTACGAATGTTAAATGTAACATGTATAATCAAAATATAGTTACCATTTTTTGGATTAACAAATATTGACCTTTTGTGGAGTACTGGAGGAGAAGGATTGAAACCAGAAAGAAAGAAGCTGGGAGAGCTTTTGATAGAGAGCGGTGAAATCAGTTCCGAGCAGTTGTCCACTGCATTAGAACAGCAAAAAACAAACTGGAAAAAACTTGGAGATACCCTTGTTGACTTGGGCTACACTACAGCATGTGCTTTGGAGATTATATAATTAGTTGGTATCTTAGGTTATTTTTCTAAAGTGGTATTGTACGTGATGGTTAGAGGTAAGGCCCGCCCTAGGAGGTGAACTTTTTGTCTGATAAGATAATACTTCACTGTGACTGCAACGGTTACTTTGCTTCCGTTGAGACACTGCTAAATCCTGCGCTTAAAGACATACCTATGGCTGTTGCGGGGGATCCTGAGCACCGTCATGGGATAATTCTTGCTAAAAATGAATTGGCAAAGAGGTGTAACGTACAGACTGCAGAACCTATATGGCAGGCTATGCGCAAGTGTCCAAACCTTGTGTGTGTACCCCCTCACCATGACAAATACTGTATTTAACACGTGGGCGGTTACCTTGTAAAATAAACCAGGGACGTGGGTCTTGTTCATCACTTAAGATTGAACAAGGCACACGTCCCATTATTAATATTTAAATAAGGTAACCGTCCCTGTGTTTACGTGCTTAACCGCCAAATAGGGAGAGGAGGATGCCGGCGGCAACTGCGGAGCCAATTACGCCCGCAACGTTTGGACCCATGGCGTGCATGAGAAGGTAGTTTGTGGGGTTGGCTTTCTGTCCTACAATTTGTGAGACACGTGCTGCCATAGGAACAGCAGATACGCCTGCGGAGCCAATGAGGGGGTTAATTTTACCACCTGTAGCCCAGCAGAGGATTTTTCCAATAAGCAGTCCACCTATGGTACTAAACGTAAAGGCTAGAAGTCCGAGCCCTATAATTTTTAGGGTTTCCGGCTGGAGGAACTCGGCTCCAACAGCTGTAGCTCCAACAGTTACTCCAAGGAAAATTGTAACAATGTTTGTTAGTGCGTTCTGTGCGGTGTCACTGATACGCTCAACTACGCCTGATTCCTTAAAGATGTTACCTAGCATCATCATTCCGATAAGCGGGGCAACTGAAGGGAGAAGAAGTGTAGTTAGAATGGTGACAGCTATTGGGAAACAAACTTTTTCAAGTTTTGAGACCTTGCGCAGCTGCTCCATTTTTATTTCACGCTCTTTTTTAGTTGTGAGTAACCTCATGATAGGTGGTTGGATCATTGGGATAAGTGCCATATATGAATATGCGGCAATTGTGATAGGCGCAAGAAGGAGAGGAGCGAGCCTTGTTGTAAGGAAGATGGCTGTGGGGCCGTCTGCTCCGCCTATAATGGCGATAGATCCGGCTTCATTTGGTGTAAATCCTAAAGCAATAGCAACAACAAATGCAAATGCTATACCAAACTGGGCGCCTGCTCCCATAAGGAGGCTGATGGGGCGCGCAATTAGTGGACCAAAGTCAGTCATAGCTCCGATTCCCATAAATATGAGGGAGGGGTAGATGCCGAGTTTGACACCCTGATAGAGATAATAAAGAATTCCGCCCGGGGAGCCGTCAGAGGGCTCATTCATAAGTCCGCCCAGTGGGAGGTTTGCGAGAAGCATACCAAATGCAATTGGGAGCAGCAGCAGGGGTTCAAATTTTCTAACTATGGCCAAATAGATAAGCACGCATGCAACTACAAGCATAACAGAAGCCTGCCAGGTCAGCGCTACAAATCCGGAATCATTCCAGAGGTTTATGAGTGATTCAACAAACATAAGTAAGTTTCCTTTCAGTATCTTTTAAATTATTGTCCGTTTTGTTGGTTGGCTTCTTTTGGCTCAAATAACTTGAGAACTGCCGAAAATACCCTAATGATTACTAAGAGTGTAATAAGGACAAAAAACACTACAGCAATGCAAAAAAGACCTGTAAGGATGCTCTGCATGAAATCCATTTTAGTCACCTCTCTTATTTTTGGAATAAAGGAAAATTAAAACCGGAGAATCATATGTTTATGTTTCTCCGGTTCATTGCAAAATTGAAAAGTTTAGTGGAGAGCTTCTCACCTATAATAACATGAGAAACAAGTAGTGTCAATCATTTAACACGACACAGCGGCTGCAAAATTACTCTATCCATGCAATTCCGACT
>CAZIVK010000216.1:0-3621 GCA_964542515.1 uncultured Oscillospiraceae bacterium
ACTGTGGGAAGTCCCATTTTTTCAAAGAGTATCTGTCCTAGCTGAGTGGGCGAGTTTATGTTGAACTCACTTTCAGCATGCTCATGTATGGAGGCCTGTACCTTTTCAATACTTTGGCTGAGTTGTGCTGAAAAAGCTGTAAGTCTTGCAGCGTCAACCATCATACCCTTGTGTTCCATTTCTGCGAGCACGGTGCACAGTGGGAGTTCCAAGTCGTAGTAAAGTTCAACCATATCGGTTTCACTAAGGGACTCTATGAGTTTCACAGCCAGTTCGTATACAGCCGCTATATGTGACACTATAGAAGTATCTTCACCTGTCCCTAAGGAAAGTTCCGTAAAGGCACCGTCAGTACTATATGATGAAACGGGTGGCTCCTCCCTACCCAAGTAGGAGAGGCTTAAGCGCTCAATGGAGTAGTTGCCCTCAGTTGGATTTAGCAGGTAGGCACATAGTGCCGTATCAAAGGTATACCCTTCCGGTGAAAAACCAATATCCATAAGAAGCTTTATATCATTTTTTATGTCATTTGATACTTTATTGATTTTTGGACCAAAGATCTCCTTGAGAAACTTATCATAGGAATCTGCGGTAAAGTCGCACTCCTTGGCGATGTATACCTCTGTGTTGTTACCAAATGCAACTGCATTAAACTCAGGATGGCACACTACGGCAACCATTTCCTTAATTGATTCAAGAACTGTATCAGCATTCTTTTCAGTAACATAGGTATGGGTCGTTTCAAGCTTGCGGACAGGGCTCTGTTCCGTCCCATCCACAGCACTAATTCCAAATCTGTCTATTAAGGACTTAAATTCCAGCTCAACAAAGAGCTTGTACAACTCTGGGTGGTCAAAAGGTTCAGTTTTGAGGGTTGTGGGGTCAATTTCAACGGGCACATGCCTATCAATTGTTGCCAACTCAAAACTCAAATCAGCTGCTTCTTTTCCACTTAACAGCTTCTTTCTTACGGCTTCTTTAATTTTGGGGCTGTCTATATTGCTATACACTGCCTCTATAGTTTTAAACTCAGTTATTAAAGAGCTAGCTGTAACTTTACCTATCCCCAGAACTCCGGGAATATTGTCCGATGCGTCACCCATTAGTGCTTTGAGGTCAATAATGTTTATTGGGTCAAATCCGTATTCCTTTTGGAATACCTCTGGGGTGTAGTCTGTGGTAATAGTCTGGCCTTTAGCTGTAGTCACAAGCTTTACACGGCTTTTGTCAGAGACCAATTGGAGGGAGTCACGGTCACCTGTAACAATGACACTCTCATCACCGGAACTTTCCAGCTCGTTACAGAGGGTTCCTAAGATATCGTCAGCCTCATAGCCGGCCAACTCAAAGTATGGTATCCTCATGGCATCCAAAATCTTGCGCATGACAGGCATCTGTACAGCAAGTTCACCGGGCATCTCTTTACGTTGGGCCTTGTACTGGTCGTATCTTTGGCTTCTTAGGGTAGGGGCATGTACGTCAAAAGCAACGCATACACCGTCCGGCTTCTCCTCATCTAACAGCTTCAGCAGTATGTTTATAAACCCAAAAATGGCGTTGGTGTACAGCCCCTCCCTGTTAGAGAAGAGCCGTATGCCGTAAAATGCGCGGTTTATTATGCTGTTTCCGTCTATCATCACAATTTTCATTTAATACTCCGTTCCGCAGGCCTACGCTCTGCGCCACTTAACTCCTTGGGGTGAATCCTCCAGTATGATACCCATCTCCTTGAGCTCATCCCTAATTCTATCTGACTCAGCAAAGTTCTTTTCCGCTCTGGCTTTTTGACGGGCCTCAATCATAGCGTCAATTTCTGAGTTGAGAGCGGGCTCTGGCTGGTCCTCCTCAACCTTATCTAGATCCAGGGCAAGGATGCCATCACATTTCATAATCAGCTTATATATATCGTCAGATTTTACAGAGTACCTCGCCATGTTCCAGATGGTTCCGAGTGCTTTTGGTATGTTGAGGTCGTCATTAACCGAATCTACAAACTCAGATTCAAATGCTTCAAGGACACCGGGCTCAAGCTTACCCTGTGCATTGGAGTGACTCTGTGCAGCTTTGCGCAACTTTTTCAGGGACTTCTGAGCAGAATCCATGCCCTCAAAGGTAAAATTGAGCTTTGAGCGGTAGTGTGCATTGAGGCAATAGTACCTGAAAGCGGTAGGTGTATAACCCATGCCCTCCAGGTCATCCAAGGTGTATGTGTTTTTTAGGCTCTTTGACATTTTACCGCCGTCTACAAGCATGAATTCGCCATGAACCCAATAGCGCACAGAGGGACTTCCGAGAAGGCCTTCAGACTGGGCTATTTCATTTTCATGGTGTATTGGAATATGGTCTACACCACCGGTGTGTATGTCAAACTCAGCTCCAAGGTATTTTAGGCTCATGGACGAGCACTCTATATGCCAGCCGGGATAACCCATGCCCCAAGGTGATTTCCACTGCATTATGTGCTCCTTTGGAGCCTTTTTCCAGAGTGCAAAATCTGCGGGGTGGTGTTTTTCTGAGTTTACTTCAACTCGTGCACCTGCCTGCTGCTCATCAAGCTTTATACCGGACAACTTGCCGTAGTTTTCAAACTTAGCAATATCAAAATAGATGCCGTCTGAGGTCTCATAGGCGTAGCCTTTTTCAAGTAGACCTGAAACAAAGTTGATCATATCATCAATGTGGTCGGTAGCTTTAGGTACAACTTCTGGGCATTCTATGTTTAGACGCTCTATATCCCTCAAAAATATACTTGTGTAGTACTCCGCAATTTCCAGTGGAGAGCGCTTTTGTTCACGGGCGCTCTTCTCCATTTTGTCCTCACCGTCATCAGCATCACTTACAAGGTGACCAACGTCGGTAATATTCATGACATGATTTAGTGTAAAGCCGTTCAACTTTAATGTTCTTCTTAAGAGGTCCATAAATATATAAGTCCGCAGATTACCTATGTGAGCATACTGATAAACTGTGGGTCCACAGGAGTAAATCCCAACTTTTTGTGGGTTTATAGGAATAAATTCCTCTTTATTTCTAGTTAATGTGTTGTAAAGCTTCATTACTTGCTCTCACTTTCGCATTTGATTTTTTCCAGCATCACTTTCAATTGACAAAGCTCCTGTGCAACTGGGTCAGGAATATGGACTTGGTCAAATGTTGGTATTTTAATTCCCTGGATTCTAACAATCCTGGCTGGTACGCCCACAGCTGTTCCATGGGGCGGTACTTCTTCAAGAACAACTGCATTTGCTGCTATTTTAGCTCCCTCACCAACATTAAACGGGCCAAGCACCTTAGCACCTGCCCCTATCAGAACATTGTTCCCTATTGTGGGGTGCCTTTTCCCGGTTTCTTTACCAGTTCCACCAAGCGTTACACCCTGATATATAGTGACGTAGTCCCCAATTTCAGTGGTCTCACCTATCACAACTCCCATGCCGTGGTCTATGAACAGGCCTCTACCAATAATTGCAGCTGGGTGGATCTCAATTCCGGTGATAAACCGGGAGAATTGGGAGATTAGACGTGCAAAAAACTGGAAATTCCATTTATATAGTTTATGGGCAATTCTATGATATACCAGCGCGTGAAACCCCGAGTACAAAAAGAATACTTCAAAGGTGG